>JBGXXV010000110.1:0-8511 GCA_041814825.1 Bacteroidota bacterium
AGAATTATTATATGAAAAAATTATTAGTCCTTTGTTTTTTGTTAATTTCTATATCTGTATTCTCTCAGAAAGTAAACCGTAGAGGATTGTATGGAATAAAGAGTAACGTCGTTGCTTTAAATTTGGCAGGCGGTAATAGTTACTATTTTGGAGATATAGAGAGAACATGGATTTTTACAAAAGATTCTAAGAATCAATCTAACTACTATTTGGAAGGTAGTTTTTCTTACTCTTTTTATGAATATGTAAATTTTCGTGCCAATATTCTTCACGGTAAACTATCCGGCAAACGCGATAGTTACGAGTTTAAATCGACTGTTTTTGAGCCTGCCGTAATTGCAGAATATCACCCTTTTAAGCTAAGTTCACCCGTATTCGACTTTTATGCCTTAGCCGGTATTGGTATTACTATCAGCGACATAAAGGGGTATGATATCACTCATAAAAGAGACAGAAATGTATCATTCGTTACTCCTGTAATACCTTTTGGTGTTGGTTATAAGTACAATTTTAGAAATGGTTTGCAGATTGGTGCGGAGTTTAATTTCAGAGCAGCACTAACAGATAGCGATAACAGCAACTTCGACGGTTACCCATACGACCTTGTAAAAATAAACCCTACCACAGGCAAAGAAGAAACTATCAGACGCGGAGCGACTTCAAGATTTATTGATATGTATTATGTGCTTGGTATAAGAGTAGGTTATCAGTGGAGTTTCTAATATATCAATCAAATCATTTTGTGCTATATTCTATCACAAAAATTTTAGTTTCTAACAATCAATCGGATATATGTATAAAAACTACTAATTGTACCCAAAATACAATTAGTAGTTTTTTTTAGCTGATATATTAAAAAAATTATAACTTTGTAAAACACAATATTATCAAATTTATTTTATTTTGTCTAATAATCAAATATTTATAGTGTCAAGAAGCTGTTTTTTATCAATACTGTCCGTATTTATCTTATCTTCGTGTATTACATACAAGGACTTGAACTACGTACAGAAAACATCGAACGATATTCCACAATATCCCGATACGGTAAGTTATAAAGAGTACTTGCTGCAAAAAGGAGATTATCTGAATATTCGCGTATATTCTCTAAACCAAGAAGATGTAGCTCTGTATAACTGCGACAATAATATGTCGGGACAGAATATGGGCGACGATGCTTCTTTGCGTTTGTGCCTATATTTGATAGACGAGCAGGGCGATATATACTATCCGTATATCGGTAAGGTCGCGGTAGAGGGCAAGACCGCACGCCAAATCAAGTTTGAACTTGAAAATATATTTAGAGAAAACATTGCCAAATATGTATCTATAGATGTCAATCTTGCCAATCGGAGTTTTTCGGTTATTGGCGAGGGAGTCTCCAAACGAATAAATATGCCTCACGACAAAATTACCGTTTTTCAAGCATTGGCAATGGTTGGCGACTTACCGGTATATGCCAACCGTTCAAAAGTAAAATTGGTAAGACCCACCGACAAAGGCACTATAATAAAAGAGTTTGACCTAAGGTCTAAATCTATAATCAATTCCGAATATTACTACATTCAGCCCAACGACGTACTTTATGTACAGAACAGCGGAAATAAATATATAGGTATATATCACATATCTAATGCTATCAATGTGGTTGTATCGACTGCTTCGCTAAGCATAATGGCTTATAAACTTATAAATACGATAAAAAGTAATAAATAACCGATATGCCTTATGAAAGTATTTAGTAAAACAATAATATTGGTATTTGTATTGTCACTTTCCTCTTGTTATACGCGATATAGTACCAATCTGTTGCAGGAGAGAAAAAATCTGCCACAATACACGCAAGCAGACTTCGAGAGCTATCGGTTACAGCCCAACGACGAACTGGTAATAAGGGTTATAACCACCAATGAGTCGCTTAGATATATGTTCCCTTTTTCATCAAACGCACAAAATGTATATTCTTATAAAGTTTATGAAGACGGTACCGTCGATTTTCCATATATATCGCGTGTGCCGTTGGCAAGTAAAACCATAAAAGAGGCAGAACTAATTGTCAGAGACAGATTGCGCGAATTTGCCGACGATGTAGAAGTAAAATTAGGGCTAAAAACACAAAGCTATTGCGTAATAGGCGAAGCCGGACGAGGATACTTCCCTATATACAAAGAGCGTCTTACTATTTTTCAAGCTCTGGCTCTGGCCGGCGGTATAAACGAGGGAGCTCTTTTGAGCAAAGTAAAAATTATCCGTACCACAGACAATGGCACTATTATCAAGTCGTTCGACATTAGAACCAAAAGTATTGTCGATTCGGAATTTTATTATATTCAACCTAATGATATTATTTATTTAGATGTATCTAAGAAAAAATTTTGGGCATCGAGCAATTTTGTTCAGTTTATGAGCTTAATTACATCATCTATTACCCTTTTTGTCTTGGTCCTAACAGTTAAATAAATATTCCAAACAAATTATTAATCACAAAATCAAACCATTAGCGATAAAATGGAAAATACAAACAATATACCCAATCAGCAAACCTTCTCCGAAGAAGAGACCTCTTCGTTCAATCTAATGGAATGGGTAATGAGATTTCTAAAATATTGGTATCTTTTTGCCTTAGGGGTAGTTATAGCTTTGACAATAGCATATTATCAAAACCGAAGTTTTGTGCCGATATATAACTCTTCGTTGAGGGTGCTTTTGAAGCAAGAGTCGGGAGCGTTTTTGTCGATGCAGAATTTCAATTCAGGGTTCAACCGCCAAGACCAGACCAATATAGAAAACCAAATTTTGCTGTTACAGTCGCAAGACCTAATAGGACGTACCATCGATAGTTTACCGAATTTCAAAATAGATTTTTATCAAAAACTAAAATTCAAAAATCTTCCAATGTACGGAAAATCTCCTGTTGATATCGAGATAATATCGACTCCCGAAGTCGGGTTTTGGCAATATTATCTGTATCAAAAACAGAACGACAACGAATTTGTTATCAAAATATTCGACCACGAAGATGTGGAGTTGGAGACCGTCAAAGGGAGGTACAACGAGCCTGTCGGCTGCAAATATTTTCTGATAAAAGTAACAAAAAACTCAAATTACCACTCTGCCAACAGCGTAAATTTCAGGTTTAGAAACAGAGACAATCTTGTAATGGAGTTTGCCTCTAAACTACATATTAATCTACTACCCAACACATCGGTACTAAGCATATCGGTAGCGAGCGACAATCCACTTAGAGATGTCGATTTTCTAAGTAAGCATGCCAAAAGTTTCTTGGACGATAATTTAGATAAAAAAAACTACGAAGCAGACAAAACCATTCAGTTTATAAATGACCAGTTGAGTGTGATTTCGGACTCGTTGAGCCGTTCGGAGTCGAACCTCAATTCGTTTAAGATAGCCAATAAAATGTTTGGGCAAAATAACGCAACACTACTGACCAACAAAATGGAAGCTCTCGAAGAGCAAGGCAAAACAATAAAGTTACGCGACGAGTATTTCAAATATCTTAGAAACTACTTAAAAAACAATATAGAAAGCGAATCTCTGGCTTCGCCCACTACTATCGGTATCCAAGAGCCACGCCTAATAGCTTTGGTCGATAAATACAACGAACTACAAATAAAGTTGCTCGATCTGGGCGTAAAAAACCCTCAATACGAAATTATTTCCAATCAAATCAACCAAACAAAAGCTCAACTAAACGAACTAATAACCTCTGTAAATGATATATACAAAATAGAGGCGGAGGCATACAAAAAAGAGTTGAATGAACTTAACGATTTTTTGATAGCTGCACCCAACAAAGAGTTGCGTATGCTCGATTACGAAAGGCGGTATAAGATTAACGACAGTTACTACACTTTCCTTTTACAAAAGAGGTCGGAGGCTCAGATACGTAAAGCATCTAATTCGCCGGATAATGCCGTAATGCAAAAAGCCCGTACTATGTCGTTGATTAATGCCAAAGAGAAACAGAATAAATATATCGTTTTTTTACTTATAGGACTTGCCATACCGGCAGCCCTTGTCATACTCAAAGAGTTATTAAACAATGCTATACGAACAGAAAAAGACATCGATAAGGCTATCAAAAACAAATTCCCTGTTATCGGTACGGTACGCCATACCAAACACAAAGCCGACGAAAAGGTTATAGCAGCCAAATATCCAAACTCATATTTTGTAGAACAGCTCCGAGTGATTCGCACCAAGATAGAGCTTATTCTAAAACGCAAAGAGCGAATAACTGTACTTGTATCGTCCACCGAAAGCGGCGATGGCAAAACATATATATCTCTAAATCTTGCAGGTGTATTTGCTCTTCAAAAGAAAAAAGTTTTGTTGATAGACTTCGATATACGCAAACCCAACCTTACTCGAAACCTTGGCGATATGATAAAAACCAAATCGGGTTTTGTCAACTATTTAATCGGAGACTGCACCATAGAGGAAGCCATAGAAAGCACTCCTTACGGGTTCGACTTCCTAAAAGCCGGAGTAATCCCGCCCAATCCGGGAGAGTTCGTAAGACGACCCCAACTTTTGGATATGATAAATCTACTAAAAGATATGTATGACTATGTAATAATAGACTCTTCGCCTTTGGGACTTGTAGCCGACGCCTATGCGTTGTTTTCCACTGTGGACGTCAAGTTGTTGATAGTAAGAAGTTTCAAAACCAACAAAGTAGAATTTACCGATTTGGCCAAACGACTGTATGCCGATAATGTAGAAGATATATATATAATTCTAAATGATGTGGATAAATCGAAAGTCGGTTACGGCTACGGTTATAGCAAGTACAAAAAGATGGGCAACTATTACGTAACCGAAGAGTTTGAACAAGACGATATATCTATGTTAGATAAAATATTTGATAAAATAGGAGAAATGACTAAAAGAATACGAAATATTAATACTTCAAAATTTTTTAAATAAATATTTTCTTAAACTTAGATATAAATAAATTGTAATAAATATTTGGTATTTTAAAAAAAAGTATTAACTTTGCATTCTGATTTTTTAGAGTAAGGAAAATTATAAAATTAAAAAACAATAAACAAAAGATACAATGTCAAGAGTTTGCCAAATAACAGGGAAAAGAGCAATGGTCGGAAACAATGTTTCGCACTCAAACCGCAAAACCAAACGTTTGTTTGACGTAAATTTGTTTGATAAGAAGTTCTATTATGTAGAGGAAGACTGCTGGATAAGTCTTCGTATCTCAGCCGCAGGATTGCGTACTATCAACAAGAATGGCTTAGATGCTGCTCTGAAAAACGCAGTTGCAAAGGGTTATTGCAGCTGGAATGATATTAAATTTGTAATGTAAAATAATTAGGAGGATTTCATTAATGGCAAAAAAAAGTAAAGACGCAAGAGTACAAGTAATATTGGAATGTACCGAACACAAAGATAGCGGTATGCCCGGTACTTCTCGTTATATTACTACCAAAAATCGTAAAAACACTACGGCTCGTTTGGAATTGAAAAAATATAACCCTATTTTGAGAAAAGTAACAGTTCATAGAGAAATAAAATAAAATTATTAGAATATGGCAAAGAAAGCAGTTGCATCGTTGCAGAAAGGAGAAGGGCGTGGACACGCAAAAGTGATAAAAATGGTAAAATCGCCCAAGACTGGTGCATACATCTTCCAAGAAGATATGGTCATCAATGAGAAAGTGAAAGATTATTTCGCAAAATAAATAAAAATAATAAAGTATTAGAGTATAATATTGTTTTCATAATGGGAGTACTTGAATCAGTGATGATTCAAGTACTTTTACGTTTGTATTATCATAAAATTCAATTAACTTTGTAAGCAAAACATAATATTTGAAAATGACAAAAATAATTGCATTCGTATTGTTAAATATGGTATCTGAAATGGAACCCATAAAACAACCTAAACCTATATTCAAGCAAAACAATATAAAAGTATTTTTAGAGAAAGGGAAGGATATTGAAATATGCTTGAAGCGAGTTGCGCTTTATGAGCCTACAAATTCGCCCGTATTTTTTTGGGGGTCGGATATGGAAGAAGAAAAGTTCAAAGAACTGAATATCGAATTTACACTGTTTTTCGAATGGATAAGCGATAAAGCCAAAGGAGGAGAAATACTTGTAGCAGTAGCACATTTTACCAAAGATAACGATACAGGTAAATACAAAATATACCAAGCATCGTTTCTTGAAGATATGTGGATGATGGATACTATACCCTCTATCGACGGACCTCCGAATAGTATACCTGTACGCTTATCATTCCAGGCCTCAAAAGGCAAATATAGATATGTAGGTGATTCGGATAACGAAGATTTGCTTTCTGTAAAAGTGTGGAAACATGTACAAAAAAAACGTTATAAGCGATAATCTAACTCAAAAACTAACCAAATTTATTGTAAATTTGCAATCTAATCTTTTAAATTAATATAATATTTTTATGAAAAAAATATCTGTAACAATTTGTTTGGCTCTTATGAGCTTCGTGGCTTATGCCGACAATGTAAAGGGAACGCTTAAAAAAGCCACAATATACTTCTCCGGTGCCGAGCTAACTCACACCTCGACCGTATCGCTCAAACAGGGCGAAAATCAAATCTCCGTAGAGGGACTTACTCCAAACATCGACCTCAACTCGCTGAAAATAAATGTCAACAACAGCGTTATGGTGGCATCGTCGGAGTTTACAACCGACTACCTGACCGAGAAAAAATCGTCGGACTATATCAAACGCCTGAAAGACTCCATAGAGGTGTGCGACGCCGAAATATCGAGGTTGACGGCTTCGGTAAAGATTAACACCACAGCACTCGAACTGCTCAAAAAAGGCGTGGAGAGCAACTTGTCGAACAGCATCGAAAACTCCCAAACAATGGTAAAAAAGCAGCTTACGACAGCCGATATTAACCAAAACATAGAGTTTTACAATACCAAAGCCGCCACACTCGAAAAGGCAATCTACAACGACAACTTAAAGAAAAACGAGGTAGTCCGGACTCGTTCGCGTCTGCAATCGCAACTCAATCAGGAGCAAGGCAAACTCGGTGTTTTCAACGGTATCCTAAAACTCAACCTTGTAGCCTCTTATGCCACAAGTGCCACTATTACCGTTAGTTACTATACATCTTCGGCACGCTGGACACCATTCTACGATATGATAGTAACCGATGTTGCCAAGCCGGTAAAGCTCAAAGGCAGGTCGAAGGTAAGCCAGACTACGGGTATAGACTGGAACAACGTCAATATAGTGCTTTCGACAGCCACGCCGTCGAAGACCAAAGACGCTCCCGTATTCTCAACTTGGTTTCTCGACTATTGGTACGAGCAAGCTACAAGAAGTGCGAGAGCAAAAGCCAGCAATTATATTACATACGCTGATGCGGGAAAAGATTATTATGAGGAATTAGCCGTTCCAATGGCAACCCCAAAGGCACTCGGAGCTGCTTCCAATGCGACGAAGGAGCCAATGTATATCGTCGATGGCGAACCGTTCGACGGCAATATCAACGAAATAAACCCCAATTCGATACAAAGTACCACTATACTCAAAGGAGTCGAAGCCACTGCTGTATATGGCAGTAGCGGTCAGAACGGAGTGATAGTAATCACCACAAAAAAGATGGAAGACTACATCGCCGTGGAAGAAAAAAGTATCTCTATGGAGTATAAAATAGACCTACCCTACTCTATCCCGGGCAATGGCAAGGAGCAGATAATAGACCTCAGAGACTACAACCTCACACCCGAATACAAATATTATGCCGCACCTAAGCTCGACGAAAGCGTATTTCTCGTTGCCGACTTCAAAAACTGGGAGCAGACAAACATACTGTCGGGGTGGGCAAATATCACTTACGATGGTACATACGTGGGGCAGACATATCTCAATACGTCGCAAACCAACAGCACTATGTCGGTAACTCTCGGTACCGACAAGCGTATAAGCATAAAACGCGAAAAACTCACCGACTTCTCGCAAGTCAAGACACTCGGAAGCGATACCCGCATTACTTTGGCTTATAAGATAACCATTAAAAACAATCAAAACAAAACTGCAAAAGTTACGCTCAAAGAACAGTATCCCATTTCGACACAAAAGGATATAAAGGTAGAGCTGATAGACAAAGAGACCACCACACCGACCTACAACAAAGAGGATATAGGCGTTATCACGTGGGATTTCGATTTGGCGGCGGGCGAAAGTCGCGAGTTTAAGATTGCCTTTGCAGTACGCTATCCAAAAGACAAAAAGATTAACTTGAAATAAAAGAGAGAGGGCATTCCCCAAGAGGAAGCCCTTTTTTTTGTTGTTTAATTGTTGAATTTTGGGGCTGTCTGCCCCAGACCCCGACATACTTTTCTTGTCTTGACACAAGAAAAGTATGCAAAAGAAGCTCCTTACGGCAGTGCCTACGCTCGGCATAGCTCGAACAAGTTCGGCTCTGCCCTCGCTTAAACGGCACAGTCAAGGCTGACGTTCCGAGCCGACCCA
This sequence comes from Bacteroidota bacterium, assembly GCA_041814825.1. Lineage (GTDB taxonomy): Bacteria > Bacteroidota > Bacteroidia > Bacteroidales > Paludibacteraceae > F0058. Next base: position 8,510 of record JBGXXV010000110.1, read on the forward strand.
CT
>JBGXXV010000111.1:0-7063 GCA_041814825.1 Bacteroidota bacterium
ATGAATATATATCGTTTAGCTCACAAGTCCGATGTGGGTCGAGCCGAAAGCGTGCCGCAATTCTTTTTTTTCTAACTTTTTGTTCTTTATAAGAAAAAAAGTTAGTCGGGGTTTGGGGCGGATAGCCCCAACCTAAAAGAGAAGAAAACGTGATTGGTGCTTTGGTATGATTGATATATTAGACAACAATGAAATTTTATAAACAAAAAACTGAAATTCAAAAAGTTATCTCCCTAAAATTTTTCAAAAAACTTTTATCGGACAGCAATAATATTCTATAAATGCTTGTTCCGCAAAGGATACTCCTTCCATATTATTTCAAAATCTTTCGTAAATCAGTAATTAACAACAATATATCAACACAAAAACAGCACCCAAATTTATGAGTGCTATTTTAATACGTTTAGGCAATTGTTAATCAATAATTTTCAGCTTTGATTTGGTAAAATGCCTTATCGTGAGCACAAACAGGGCAGCGTTCAGGTGCTTTTTTTCCGATAATGATGTTTCCGCAGTTGATACACTGCCAAATAACATCACCGTCGCGAGAGAATACCAATTGGTCTTCGACGTTTTTGAGCAACTTACGATAACGCTCCTCGTGCTCTTTCTCAATTTTAGCGACCTGCTCGAATAGCATAGCAATACGGGTAAACCCCTCCTCTCTTGCCTCTTTTGCCATATGGTCGTACATATCTGTCCACTCATAGTTTTCACCTTCGGCGGCGGCAAGTAGATTTGCTGCCGTATCGTCGATTTCACCTCCGTGAAGCTCCTTGTACCATATTTTGGCGTGTTCACGCTCGTTATTGGCAGTCTCTTCAAATATTTCGGCTATCTGAATATAGCCATCTTTCCTTGCTTTTGAAGCAAAATAGGTGTATTTGTTTCTTGCCATACTTTCTACCGCAAAAGCCTCTTGTAAATTCTTTTCCGTTTTAGTTCCTTTCAATTCTTTGTTCATCATAAAATTTTATTTTTAGTTAATTTTGTTGTCCTACAAAGTTAATATTTTTTTCTTTACACAAAGAACATAAGTGTAAGTTTTTTTTGGGGAAAAACATTTTTTGATTAAATATCAGCAACTCGATTATATCACTCTTTATCAACAATTCCGCCTATCAGAGAGGCAGCAGTGGCTTTGAGTATCTTTACATTTACAAAATCGCCTATCTTAGTACCGTTTTTGGGGAATATTACCACTTTGTTTTGTGAGGTACGTCCGAAAAAATCATCACGCGACCGCTTTGAATAACCCTCTACAAGTACCTCAAAAGTTTTGCCTATATCGTCGAGATTGCTCTGTAAGCTTAGTTGATTTTGTAGAGCAATGATAGTGTTGAGACGTTCTATTTTTACCTCTTCGGTAATATTATCGGGCAGATACTTAGAGGCAAAAGTGCCCGGACGTTCGGAGTATTTAAACATAAACGACATATCGAACCTTACCTCACGCATAAGCGAAAGCGTATCTTGAAAATCCTGCTCCGATTCGTCCGAGAAACCGCAAAAGATATCCGTACCAATCGAGGCTTCGGGCAATATACGGCGGATAGCGGATATACGGTCGAGATAATCTTCGCGAGTATATTTGCGTTTCATCAGTTTCAGCGTGTTGTTGCTACCACTCTGTACGGGCAAATGTATATACTTACATAGGTTTGGATATCGGGCTATGACCTCAAGCGTGCTGTCGCTCATATCTTTGGGATGCGATGTGGTAAAGCGGATACGCATATCGGGTACGGCAATAGCCACGCGTTCGAGCAGTTGCGAAAAGTCGGTACGGTTGCCCTGCATATCGTCGAAAAGATAGGAGTTTACATTCTGTCCTAAAAGAGTAACCTCTTTGTAACCATTGCTTTGAAGGTTTTTCACTTCGTTTATGATGCTCTCCACATCGCGACTACGCTCTCTACCACGTGTGTATGGCACTATGCAGTATGAGCAAAAGTTGTTGCAACCACGCATAATAGATACGAATCCAAGTATCGACTTGCCTATTCGTGCGGGCATAACATCTTTGTATGTCTCTGTTTTGGAGAGTTCTATATTAATGGCTTTTTCGCCTTGCTCTACTGCACCAACGAGATTGGGCAGGTCAAGGTACGAGTCGGGACCGGCTACAAAGTCGATATTGTGTTTTTCGAGCAACTCGTCTTGCAAACGTTCTGCCATACAGCCGATTACACCTATATTCAAACCTTTGTTTTGTTTTCGTAACGAATTAAAATATTGCAACCTCGCAATTACCTTCTGTTCGGCATTGTCGCGTATAGAGCAAGTATTTACTATTATTGTATCAGCCTCTTTTTCGTTGTCGGTCATTTCGTAACCGTCCGACAACATAATAGCAGCCACCACTTCGCTGTCTGCCACGTTCATCTGACAACCATAAGTCTCTATTTTCAGTTTCTTTGTCATTATTGTTTTGTATAAAAAATCAAAGTACAAAGATAATATTTATTTAATGAAGGGAATTGAGGAATACACAACAAGATGTGTGAGGCAAAATGTATTGATTATAAATTTTGGGGTTAGTTAATAAAACTTAGTTTTGTTTTCGAGCAAAAATACAAAGCCCAAACCGAAATTGTGTTGCAGATGATTGAAATACAGACTGTTAGTTATCCATCTTTGGAAGTTGATATAATATTGAGTTTTGATTATTATAGATTTTAGGGCAAGGCTAAGTTCGAAACGGTTTTTGAATGCCACCTTGTTATGAAAAGAGCTGAAGTGTAGCGAGCCGTCGAGGTTGCCCAATGCGTATTCGTAGTATAGGGCACCGTATTCGGGGACAAACATTCCTCCCAAAAGCGATGTTTGAAGATGTTCGGTAAAAGCAATTTTTACTCGACTAACAGGTATTTTGTAGCTTGCCTCAAAGTCGAGCCAGAGACTTAAAGAGGCATCTACCGACTGTATATTGTTGATATTTCGTGCATTATTTTTAAGCCCAAATGCTAATAAAGGCAATCCGCCTATTTTTAGGTCTAAGTTATTCTGTCTATAATTATAACCGGCTCCGAGACTTACTTCGCCTCCGATATAACTCATAGTCGAAGTAGCAGGCAAATTGACGGTATTTCCGTATGTGAGCATATTAATACTCCGCCAATAAAGACAAGTCCCCAAAAATCCCGTGAACGAACTCTCCCAACCAATATTCCACCCAAAATACTCAATATTGGACAAGTAAGTATCTTTGAGCTGCATATTACCTACCGACAATACCCGCGATTTGATAGTATATGGCAACTTCTTAGGATTATCAGACCGAACCGAAGCGGTATCAACAACTGTCTCATCTGCAACTATTCGACTATTGCTTCCTTTTGCCATAGTTTGCAATGGTACAAGTACAAAAGCAACATACATTATTGTTATGTACAATTTTATTTTCTTCATAACCAACTGAACACACGCACTTTAAACCTTAACATCCAATTGACAAGATATGCCATACCATACATTTTACGATTGGCAAAATACAGAGTCAAATTCTGACTTTTGTATGGAAATATGCCTAAAAAAGACGATTCAATATCATCGAACAGATAGCCATACTTTCGATGCAGCTTACAGGATTTGACCTGCTGCATAAGTAGCACCTTATTTTCTACTTTCGAGTATTCCACCGATTTTCTGTATTTTTCATAAATATTCAGCGATTGTAAAAATTCGTCTAAATATTGCCAAAAAAGTATTGCCTGTTTGTAATGAAACTCCGTTTTGGTAGCAGTTATAGAACTCTCGTTCATACGATTATAGTGATATAGAGGCTTGTCGAGCTTGGATATTTTGTTGGCAAAACAATATAGCTTTATTACCAGCAACCTATCTTCCGACATATTCAAATCAATAGGAAAACACAAACCGTTACTACGCACCAAATCACTAATTATCAACTTATTACACAATCCCGTATAAACTATTTTTTGCTCTATTGCGTTTTTTATATTTTCTTCCCTCGATGTGGCAACAAAGTCGTGAGCCACAAAAGTTTTGTCGTAGGTCTCATAAAAAAAATCGGAAACAACTATATCGGCATTTTCTTGCTCTGCTTTGTTGTAAAGCATTTCTAACATATCCGCTTCTATCCGGTCGTCTGCATCTACAAACAAAAGGTATTTGCCCGAGGCATTCTCTATAAGCCTATTTCTACAATACGCTACACCTTTGTTTTGAGGGTTTTGCAATAGCTTATAGCTTATTCGCTTATGTTTGTTGAGTGTCGATAAGGCTACCTCCAAACTCTTATCATTCGAACAGTCATTAATAAGTACGACTTCAAAGTCATTAAAGCTCTGAACAGCAACACTTTCCAAACACCTGTCGATATACTTTTCGCAGTTGTAAAAAGGGATTAAGACAGAGATTTGGGGTAGCATTGCAGCCTCATTTTGTTATTGGATATATCTCGGCAAACTTTTCGGTATTGGCTTTATAAAGCTCGTCCAACGAACAAAAAGCGAGAGTTTTATTTGATTCGCCAATCAGATTGCCAACAACTCGAATAGACTTATCGCCAACCGTTTGCCCCCAATATATAGCCTTATCACTACTTAATTCGACAACACTCTCTACCAATACCGAACCGTACGACAAACCGAATAAATCATTTTCGAATGCGGTTTTGTCATAATGGTCGGTTTCGGCAAATATTATCTCAGCTCCTATTTCATTACCAAAAGCCATTTTGCACACCGCCTCGGCAACGCCACCAAAACCAATAGCAAAAGCCGATACAATATTTTTGTTTTCGATATTGTCTGAAATAAAATTATAATTTGCTTTGAGTTGTTCGGTATCGGGCGTATAATCTTTTCTGCAACAGTGCTTTATAAGATAGATATAGTTACCCGCCTTCTTAAAATCGGTCGATATAACATTACGAACATCTACCGTAGTAATACCGAATGCCATAAGCATCGGCGGTACATTTATATCTCTAAAAGTGCCACTCATAGAGTCTTTGCCGCCGATAGCAGGTAAGCAGAAGTCGTGTTGCATCTGCAAGGCTCCGAGCAAAGCAGCAGTAGGTTTACCCCAAGAGAAAGGATTGTCTGTCAGCTTCTCAAAATATTCTTGAAACGAAAATCTTATATTGTTATATCTCGCTCCGGAAGCCACTATTTTAGTAATAGCCTCTACTACCGCATACTGAGCACCGTGGTAAGGACTCCACGAGGCTATATCCGGATTATAACCATAAGCCATCATCGAAGCGGTATTGGTAAAGTGGTTGCCGACAGGCAGTTTCTGCACCGAGACCTGTGTTTCGGTTCGCTGTGTCTTGCCCCCGAAAGGCATCAATACCGTAGAACGACCAATTGTAGAGTCAAACATCTCTATCAGTCCTTTTTGACTGAGTACATTCGATTTTTGTAGGTTACGTATTAGCTTGTGTGTTAAATCCATATATTATTTCGCGTCTTTTCAAATATTGATACTTACCGTAAATAGTGATTTTAAATGCGGAAGCAAAATTACAAAAATAATTCAACACATCAAAAATTAAAAACCTCCGCCCAAACACTTTTTTCTTGCCTTTGCAATATTAAAATAATAATCTGAAATAAACAAAAAAAATGTACTTTACCATATATTGCTAATCGAATGAATAATTTTGGGGTGATAACAGTCGAACGGTACCAACAAAATTATTATACCACTCACTATTTATAATGATTTTTACAAAAAAAAATACCTAAAAGTGAGTATTGTGTGCTATAAGGAAGCAGTATAATTTTGCAGATTTAATTTACTACCCATAACTTCTATACTCAAAGCATATCAGAGGCAATTATTACTTGACGGATTAATAAATATAAACCATATAGCTGTATGACAAAAAAAACAATTCTTATCGGTATATCATCGTTTTTAATGGTACTATTCACTATGCCATTAGGGCATGCTCTGATGATAGTAATGGAACATTTATTAAGTAAGGACACGCTTGTGTATGCTGCCTTCGGGCTTGGACTGCTTGGATTTGTTATTACTATTGTAGGAGTATTTCTCAAAGGTGATACCATTCAAACGCTTTTCGGTCTATTTGGCGGATTACTTTTCTGGACGGGCTGGATAGAGTTCACCTATGTTTACTACGCTCACCGTCTTGGGGTACAGCCACTTGTCGATAGTGCGGGTGAGATTATTACCAAACCCGAATATCTTATGATGCCGTCGTCTGTCGGTTTTTTGGTTATGTTCTTGATGTTCTATATTTTTAGTGTCAAAACAGGGTGCAATTTTTTCAACTACGTTCAGAAACACGTAATACGTCGCAACGAGTATGCCGAACTAAAACCCGTTGTCCGCAATACTACGATGGTTACCTTTATGGAGATAAATCTGCTGTTGTGGACAAGCTATCTGGTATTACTATTCTGCTACGACGACAATCTACTTGGCGACCGCCACCCTATCACATTAGCCATAGCAGGTTTATGCCTGATAGGCTCTATTTTTATGATGCGAAAACAGATAAAAATACCAACTTGGGGATATGCCATTCGATATTCTATCGCTACGGTTATAATATTTTGGACATTTATTGAGGTACTTGGCAGACACAATGTATTCAAAGAGATATGGGTACACCCTCTCGACTATAAAACCGAAATGTTTGTGATACTCGGAGCGTTGATAATTACCATTGCCATACTAATTTATCACTCATACAGAAAGAAACATATCAATAAGTAAAGTGCTGTTTCTACATCAAAAAAGGCTGTCTTCATATTAGAGACAACCTTTTTTGTATATTAATATATTAGTGTCCGATAAAAGTTTTTTTTAAAAAAATTTAGAGTGATAGTTTTTTGAATTTCAGTTTTTTGTTTATAAAATTTCATTACTGTACAATATATTATCAATCGTACCAAAGCCCCAATCATGTTTTCTTCTATCTTAGGTTGGGGCTATCCGCCCCAAACCCCGACTAACTTTTTTTCTTATAAAGAATAAAAAGTTAGCAAAAAAAGAATTGCGGCACGCTTTCGGCTCGACCCACATCGGACTTGTGAGCTAAACGATATATATTCATTCGCCA
>JBGXXV010000112.1:0-8952 GCA_041814825.1 Bacteroidota bacterium
GTTGGAAGCGAGTTCGTTAGCCGACGGATAACGAAAACTTTTTCCGATATTTGCACGCCAAGTTTGGTATGCTTTTTTATAGACTAAGCCGATAGACCCCGAAAAATCGTGAAAAATCTTTTTTAGATTGTTTGCTCTTTGTGCATATTGGACTACTTTATCGGGAGTATAATTTTGTTTTGTCAGGTATTCGGCAAGTATCGGGTCGAAAAACCCTTCTATATCTAATATTCCAATATCATACCGTAAGCCTGCCAGAATAGAAAAATGCGAACAAAATCTAAATGTGTTTACCCAGTAGGCTCCTGCTGCGACACGTCTGAAATTGGGAAGCAAAAAAGAGTATCCGCCAACTCTGTTTTGCTGAAATTCCGAAGTAATACCTATTGACTGGCTACGATATTTGTCTTCGTTTAGCGACAAATGGGCATTTGCCGAAATGGTGTTGAGTAGAAAAGAGAGTTCGACATCGGGGTCTATTGTGGGTGGTGTCTGATTGCCGTAATGGGTGTGAAATTTGGACAACTCTCTACGTTTGTTTTGCTGAAATCCCAAATCTAACGTAAGTTTGTTTCCATAAAGGTTAAAAGAAGTATTACTTATTGCTTTGAAGTGATTGACTGTTGTATATGGCATTTCGATATTTCGGTAAGAGCCGTCGTGTTCCAATCTTTTTATATCGGGTATCCCGTGCGAGCCCGGGAAAAATCCGTTCTTTGCATAGATATTGGACAAATGTATCCACCAGTCTAATTTGTCGTTGCGGTAATTTGCCGATAGTGAAATATTGTGTTCTCTTCCGGCAGTGTTTTTCATTCTTTGCGACCGTATGGGCAACTTCCACGTAAGGTATGTTATTGTGTCTGTCGGGATACGGTAATCTCCGAAATATTGTGAGGTTAGCCTTGCTCTTACAAACCATTTGTCTTGTTTTAGATTTGAGGCGAAGGACATTCCTACAAGGTCGTTGTTGGATTTGGCTATTAATGTGGCATCTCCCCAAAAATAATTCTCTTTTGGAGGATTTGACGGAGCTATTTCTATCACTCCGCCGATAGCATCGGAACCATACAGCAGAGACATAGGTCCTTTGTGTATGCGTACATTATCAACATCATATTGGTCTATCTCCAAGCCATGGTCGGCTCCCCACTGTTGATTTTGTTGTATTATACCTTTATCTACCACTGCAATACGATTAAACCCCAGACCTCGTATAATCGGTTTTGAGAATCCGGCACCTATATCCATTGAAGCGATTCCCGGAATAGCCGTTAGTGTTTTGGCAAAATTGGTAGTATTGTTTTTTACAAAATAATTTTTGTTGATAGTTTCTACGGTTATAGGTATTATTATATTTGTGCCGTTAAATTCCGTACGTGCTTCTACAACTGCTTCCGACAGTTTTCCCGTTATTACCGCTTTTTCTAATTGAGTTGTATCGTTGTGTGTTTTGTCTTGTTTTATAAAAGGTTCGTTGTATATGGAGTCTGTATTAGTTGTGGCAAATAACAAAAATTCATTATTAATGGCTTTTATATTGTAGCTTATAATAACGACATAGATAAAAGTTAAAATAAATCTTTGCATTTTATGTTATAAATATTGACTTTTTTATAAAAAGAAATAAATATTCAAAGTGCAAAGGTAATAAAAACTTTTTAATGGTGTTAAATTAATATAGATTTTTTTGTGATGTATGAATTTGTATTTTGAGTTAGGCTTGATGTAGGCTTGTTTTTTTGTGTGTGATGTGCTTTTAGTTTTTGACGGAAAGAAGCGATGTGCCGTTTTGTAAATCTATCAAAAGCAATCCGTATTGATTGGTTTGTTTTGCTCTTTGTATGTATTTTTCGGTATCTTCAATACTTGATATCTGTATGGTTTTGTCGGTGTGTAGGGTTTTGGTCTGTTTGTCGAGGTCTTTGACCCACTGGTAAACTGTGCCGTAGCTTATGTTGAGTATTTTGCCGATGGTTCGAAAACTTAGTCCTTCTATATACATCGCCAAAGCCAGCCTTTTGGTGTTGTTTGACTTGATGTCCGATTTTTTATCGACCGTATAATTGTATCCACAGTCGTTGCATTTGTATCTTTGTCTTGACGAAACAATTCCGTTTTTTACGGATTTGTCGGATTTACATTTGGAGCAATTCATATCTATTTTAAATTGACAGTTCGTTTCTCTTGTAATCGATTTCTTATAAATAAAGATATTTTTTATCTAAACCGAAACTGATAATCGGGATTTTTTTTCATTATTTCGGCACTCTTCGGATAGTTTTCGATAAACCATACAAGGAAAGCCGTAACATCTATTTTGTCTGCGAGCATCTTCTGTCTGCGGCGTTGAAATTCGTCGCGTAAATTCGGGGTATCTATAAGTTCTTCGATTTTGGCAAAAAGCAAATCGGGCTGACTGGTTTTGATACCGTAGGTAAGCCCATATTTGTGTTCCAACTCTTCGAGAACCCCGATTCTCCCGGCAAAGCCATTAAATCTTACAGAAGGGACTCCGAGCATAGCGGCTTCTACCGCCATACTTTGACTGTCGCCTATGTACAGACCGGCATAAGCCAATATGTGATGTATATCCAATGGATTGATGTTTAATCTGTATTTTTCGAATTGCGGTTCCAGTTCTCTTTCGGAAGTAATGTATATATTGCCCGCAGGTTCGAGAATATTGATTAATTTTTGTGCTATTTCCGAAGTAATACCATCTATATTGGTATCGTGATATGCTTTTAATTGAGCAAAACGTATTATAAAATAGGGTTTGTCGGTATCGATATATTGTTTTACAATCGACAAGTCGGGTGTAAATTGGTTCGGATGCAAGTATGTAAGTTTATGAAAGCCTTCGTATTTGATTACTCTTTGTTCTATTTTACCCATATTACAAGAGATAGGAGTAAGGTATGAGTCCATAAAAACAGATGCCAAAGAGACGAATTGAGGTATAATAGCAGCATCATCTTCGCCCAATATAATGGAGTGGCGTTTGAAAAAACGAGCTACTTGTGCGATTTCGGTAGAAGACCCTGTAAGAAGAGTTATCTTATGTTTTACGGTAAATATTGCTATTCTGAACAATCTGGTTAATGTAGCTTTTATTATTGCCCATTTTGTATTTTTGCGAATATTGGGAAAGATATTTATATACGGTATTTTTGCATTGATAAGCAAATCTTCCAATACATCTTTTTTCTTTATCAATACATAAATATTATGGTTGTTCTCTTTGAGTCTGTGTATAATATTTTTGTATAGATGAAAATGAGCAGGGTGTCCCAACTGTATTAAAATATTCATAAATCAAAACTTCATATATTATACCTCTTTTTGCGGTATTCCAACAAATTGTCAAAATCTTGTGTGCTGTAATTACTACGTAGTTGTTCGGCCATATCTTTAACGACTTTTGCCGGTATTCCGGCTGCCATTACAAGAGGAGGAATATCTTTGGTAACAACACTTCCGGCGGCTACTATTGAACCTTCGCCTATTTCTACTCCGGGTAATATGGTTACGTTCACGGCAATCCAGGCATTCTTTCTTATTACCACCGGAGCCACGTATGATTCGCTACATACTTTGTGAAAGTCAAGCGGTTTGTTGTGTGTCAAAACATAATTGTTGCCTGCCAGCGAAACACCATCTTCGACCGTCAGAAAATATGGGTAAGGAGGGTCTATTGTTATATCTGTCCCCCAATGAACATTTTTGCCGATATTCACACCTCGCCATCTTTGCATCTTGATTCTTAGATTGTTCCAGGGTATAGTACGAGACCCAAAATTTAGAAAATGGTCTTTAAATCTAATCAATCCATACCACAAAAAAGACTTATAGCCGTGTTCTCGTGCCGAAGATTTTAATGTTTTAAACAAAGAGTCTGATTTGTAGTTAGGCAGAGGTTGTTTTTTTATCTCTAAATATGCTTTCATTCGGTTTAAAAATTTTTATTTTCCCCAATATGCATTTACTGCCCCATTGTATAATTTGGCTATAAATTTATTGTTACGGGATATGTTTTTGATATTATTTCTTAAAAATTCTCTGATATGCAAAAATGTCCATTGCCATATATTGTCGCTCCAAAGGGTATGTGCCAAAATCATACATTGATTGGGAAAAGAACCGGAAGTTATGCTGCTAACAATCTGAGAAGTGCTGTGAAATACCAAACCATGATTATTTTCTACAACATCTCTTGTAGCGTATTTGCCTCCGTCCCAAGCATAACCGGTATCTGTCAGATAGTATATTTTGTTGAAATCGAGAGAGATATATGGTTCGCCTATCAACCCGAAATCCGAAAGATTGTATCTTTGCCACAAAAGTCGATTGTCGTATTTGGAAGACGAACTGCCGTGCATACAAACTGTTTTTATTGGATAATACTGTCTAAAATACTCCAAATGGGTTTTGAAAGAAGCTATTGCCTTGTCGAAATCGCCGTTGTGAATGGACAAATCTTCGTAATGATAGCCTATTTCGTGTCCCAGAGATGCTATTTCCTTTATGATTTCGGGGATATTGCTTTGTCTTACTATTCTAAAAAAGTATGTTGCTTTGATTGAATATCGGTTTTCGAGGATTGCTATTTTTAGTGCATTTGCTGCGATTTCATCGACATCGTGCCGTAGAATGACAAATTTATTCGGTTGCAGACCGCTGCAATATTCTTCGAAAGTGATAAACCGATAACCTGCTTTTTGCAGAGCATTTATCAGAGATTCATACGATTTTAGGGTGAAATCCATATTAAAAGATTATTAAAATTACTTCGACTTAAATCCTACCGGGACACCGTCTTTCATATCAAACTCACGTATGACTTTGGCAGGAGCTCCTCCCACCATACAGAAGGGCGGAACATCTTTGGTTACTACGCTTCCGGCAGCCACTATTGAGCCTTCGCCCACGGTAACTCCGGGAAGAATGGTAACATTAATCGCTATCCAGGCATTCTTCTTAATTATGACCGGTGCAACATACGATTCGGTCAAGAATCTGTGGTATTCCAGAGGTTTACTGTGGGTCAATATATAATCGTTGGCAGCTAATGATACTCCATCTTCGATTACTACAAAATTGGGATAAACGTCGTCTATAACTACCTGAGGTCCAATCATAACGTTTTTCCCTATTTTCACCCCGCGCCATCGGTGAACCTTCACTCTGAGTTTGCTGTACGGAATAGCTCTGAAAGCCAACATCTGCCAAAAATAATCCATATAACGCCTGTAAAGAAATCTGAAACTTGCCAAAAATCCCGTATAGCCGTGTTCGGCGGCAGACAAACGACATGCCTTGAAAAAATTCCTTTCCACATGGTTTGGTAAAGGTTGCTTCTGTAATGGCAAAAAATCTTTCATAAACTTGAAATGTGTTGATAGTTAGCGACTTACTGTTATGTCGTTTTTTATATTATACAAATCTTTACAAGAGACAAAGTTAAAATTCTTTGTCTTAAAAAACAACAATTCTTTTTCTAAAATAGGAATTGCCTGCATTCCAAGATTTTTGACTTTCAATTTGTGTCTTAGTACATCTCCCATAAGATAGGCAAAGTAGTTGCTTCCGCGTCGTTGTATTTCGTTGGTTTCGCTGTCTTCGTCTATAAATTCGTTGGGGTGTGTCAGAAAATTAAATTGTCGTCCGTTGGCAAGAGTCTCCCAATACAGCAAACGGCGGGTAATACGGTTTAACCAAGGTGATATACGCATAAATGTGCCGATGTACGGAAATCCCATAGCCGATATAGGTATTTCGAATATAGGCGAATTGCCTCTTTTAAAAATATTGTTTTCGGCGGTGAAATAGGCTTTGCGTGGGGCGGCGATCCAGTTGAGTTTTTTTAATACCCCAAAAGAAAAAAACATATCAAGCCGTTGAGAAGAGACAGAGCTGTCTATTTTATATCCCGCTTCGTGCAGTACGTTACAGAACCTTTTATCGACTCTTGCGGCGGGGGCTCTGAACGAAATCACCTCATCGCCGATTATATCTTCCAATATCTTTTTGGATGTTACCAAATGTTCCAATTGTTTGTCGCGAGGGAGAATATCTATCGCCTGACTAACTTCGTGAGTAAGCCCGTGCGACCCTACTTCGTGTCCTTTGTCGTATGCCATCTGTACTACTTGTGGATAGAGTCGGGCAATATATCCCGTAAAAAAGAATGTGGCTTTCACGCCATATCTTTCATATAGGTCAAGTAAACGCGGCATACCTTGCCGAAGTACGTATTCGCCCGTCTTGTCCCTTAATTTGTGGTTAAGTATAGATGTGGTCTCTACATCGTTGGTTATTAAACAATATTTGTCTTTTGTCATATAATATTCAAAAAAATCTTGTCAGTTTGGTCTCTATTGCTTTTTTGCCTAATCGGAAAAGTATTTTGTCTGCAATGTAAATAAATCTGCCGTATTCTACAAGTTGCCCTCCGAATTTACCTTTAAACTCCCGTACCCCGTAGGCTTTGTCGGGAGTCCCCGCACCCATAAAGTCGAAATACTCGAATCCGTTATTACAAGCAAATTCAATTGCCGAATTGGTCGCTATCACCGATGGATACAAGTGATTGAAGTTTACCGTATCTCCACAGACAAACCATTCGTATAATACTCTATCCGTTAATGTTACGCAAGCAATACCTCCTATTATTGTTTTATCTTTTTCTACTACAAAAAGACGAGAATTCGATAATTTTACAAAATTATCAAAAAATTCTTTAGGGAAAAGCGGTTTTTTTATCTTTGTTTTATATAAGTTTTTTAAGAGTTTATAGAAGGCATCAATATCGTTTTGATTATAAGTCAGATGGCATATTACGTTTTGTTCCTTGGCTTTGCGTATTTGTCTTTTTTTGCTTTCACTGTATTGTTCGCGTATTTTTGAAATATTCGTCGAGGTATCTACAATGTAATTCAGATGTGGCTTGTAGTCGAAGCCCTCTTTGTCGAATATATGTCGATACTTTGAATAATCGTTGTTGTTTCTTATCTCTAAATATATGACTTTGTGTTTAATACTGTTTTTTAGCACAGCCAACAAAGCGGATATTTCATCGTCCGTAATATCTTTTGCCAATAATAATCCGCCCTGTATGACAGCACGACGCGATAAATATTGTTTGAATTTCCCGCCATTTGCGGTTATATAACCGCATACCAGACCTTTGATTGTCCTTCCCGAATAAACAGCCCAACCAAATGTATCTAAAAATGACAGAGAACGAAAAAAATTATAACATTCGGGAGATTGAAAATAAGAAGCCGTAGCGGAGTTTTGCAACAACTCTTCCCAATCGCTCTTGTCTATATTATCAACGTGTAAAATTTGTATCATTGCTGACTTTTCGTAACGGTTTTGTAAACACCTAATATTCGATTGGCAATAGATATATTATCCAATCCCAGAGATATTATCTTTTCTCTGCCATTACTCCTTTGACTGTTTTTCATAATCAGCTGTATGTTATTGGCAATTTCGTCCGCTTTATAATCTGTTATAAAACAGTTGTGGGTCTCTCCCACAATATCACCTACATCACCTACATCAACCGATATTATCGGGCAGTTACAAGCCATAGCCTCTTTGATAAATTGAGGCGAGCCTTCGTTATGGCTTGTCATAAGGCATACATCAACGGCATTCATCAACAGTGCCACTTCTTGCCGATTGTAGCCGGCAAGTTCGATGAGGTCTGCCCCGTCTGACATCTGCACAGCCGATATAGCCAATTCCGGATTTTTGACACTATTTTTAAAAGAACCCGCAAAAAGCACAAAACAATTATTCCGGTCTAAGCCTATTTGTTTGCGAGCCTCAGATTTATCCATTGGGCTAAATACGTCTATATCTACTCCGCAGGGGATTATGGTTGCCTTTTGGTTATTTTTTACTGCTTTGTTGAAATTTTTTTTTGATACAAAAACATTATAAGCCGACAGTCTGATGCTCCATTTGGAGAGGCGAAACACTTCGGGGCAATTTATATCGCTTCCGTGATAGGTCGTTACCACAGGCACTCTTCGTTGCAGATTGGCTAACAGCCCCGACAATCCGAAATGCGCATGTATGATATCGGGTCTAAACCCGGCTATTTTGTCGAGCAACGGTTTGCGACTTTTTAAATATCCGCTTACACCTTTTTGTTCAATTGTGAAATAGTCGGTCGTTACGCCAAGTCGATTGAGTGCCTCTACTTGTTCGACTATAAAAGGAGCTATCTTGCCCGAATTTTTGCTACAAACGATTAATACTCTCATTTTTATTGATTTATTCCAAACAGATATAAAATATTAATTTCGGAGGTTTTAAATAAGCCCTCTTCCCGCCAGTTTAAACCAAGCCCAAACGACAAGAATTGCAAACAACAAAACCATATACCATTTGAAATACGATTTTTGTCCGTTTGTAACGTTGCTTATGCCGTGAGCAGCCACCATCATAAAAAACGGCATTGCCGGCTGGTGAAATCTTTCGGATTGAGCAAAAGCACTGAAAGCTATTATCAGAATATATCCCAACAGAAAAGCCAGTATCAGAGATACATCTCTCCATTTTTTTGTTTCTCAATATTACGATAAATGCAAAGAGTACAAAAAAAGCCAATACGTCTTTTATAAAATTACCTCCGTGTATAAGTTGTTGGTTTTCTTGTCCTTCTATATCAATCATAGTTGGTATTGGTATGATAAAAATAGCCGGAGCAAATACGGCAGCCCCTATTTTATTGGCAAAAGTATTGCCTCCTTCTCTTTTTGCCCTCCATTCCATCGACATGCTTTGGTTGTCGGAGCGGTCTGCCCATATCTGTTCTACTTCCGAAGCTATGCGTCCCCCCATAAAATAGGCTGCCGCCAATAGCAACCACAGTACTATCAACGGACGTTTCCATTTCTGTTTCAATGATTTGGACGATATAAAAACAAGTGA
>JBGXXV010000113.1:0-35926 GCA_041814825.1 Bacteroidota bacterium
ATCGTACCAAAACCCCAATCACGTTTTCTTCTCTCTTAGGTTGGGGCTATCCGCCCCAAACCCCAATGAAATGTTAAAACATTCCGATAGCTCCACATCTTTTCTAATGCGGAATATAGGGAAAACCTCATAATAACCCGATAAACAAACTCGCAAGATAAGCCCCTTTCACAACAAAAGCATATATCTGTTTGTTTATTAAGATATTACAGACTGATGTCGGTTTTTTATCGGACTGCAATAGGGAAAAATACCTCTATCTATTTTGTAGATAGAGGTATTTTTTCCGTATCGTATTGTGAGCTTGTTAGAAAGTCAAAATAGATATTGTTCGCTTATTGATTTGTTGTAGAAAACGCTCGAAATGGTGTTGCCAAACATTTCGGCTACCGACAATACTTTCACTTTCGGACAACGTGCGGTGTCGAACGGTATCGAGTCTGTACATATAAGCTCGGTCAGTTGCGACTCGGTTATGTTTTTTACCGCATCGCCCGACATAAGCGCATGCGTTACCATTGCCCTTACGCTCTTGGCACCGTTTTCTTTCATCAAGTTGGCGGCTTTTGCCAAAGTACCTGCGGTATCCGCCATATCATCTATTATTACCACATTCTTGTCTTTTACGTCGCCTATTATACTCATAGAGGCTACTTCGTTGGCTTTGAGCCTTGTTTTGTGGCAAAGCACGAGTGGTACACCCAAATGTTGGGCATAGGAGTTGGCACGCTTCGACCCGCCTACATCGGGCGAGGCGATAACCAAATCTTCGAGTTTCAGACTTTTGAGATATGGAATAAACACAGTCGAGGCGTATAGATGATCGACCGGGACGTCGAAAAAGCCTTGTATCTGGTCGGCATGCAAGTCCATTGTAATAATTCTATCGACACCGGCAGCCGCCAGTAGGTCTGCAGAGAGCTTAGCCGCTATCGACACACGAGGCTTGTCTTTGCGGTCTTGACGAGCCCAACCGTAGTATGGCATTACCGCCACAATCTTATATGCCGAAGCACGTTTGGCAGCGTCTATCATAAGAAGAAGCTCCATTAGGTTATCGGAGTTTGGGAAAGTCGATTGCACGATAAATACGATGCAACCACGCACGGTTTCGTCATAGCAGACGACAAATTCGCCGTCCGAAAAAGTTGTCTTGGTCTTTTTACCCAACTCACAGTCGAGCGAACGGCATATTTGCTTTGCAATGTATTCGGATTTTTCTCCCGAAAAAATTTTAAAAGGGTGTGTTTGCGACATATTATTTTAAATAAATATATGATTAATAGCGTTTTACTCCAATACACATTGTTTTTATATTGTGATACAAAGTTATATCTTTTTATTAAACTTTTGGGTGTAAATCAAAATAACTTTCTATTTTTTGTTTTATTGCCTGCATAAGCCAGATAGGTGTCGATGTAGCACCACATATTCCGATAGAGGCAAATCGGTTTATTACGCAAAAATCGAGGTCTTGCAAAGAAGCCACAAACATTGTATTAGGGTTGATAGCTTTACAGACTTCGAAAAGTACTTTACCGTTAGACGAATTTTTACCACTGACAAATACTATTAGCTCATACCGTTTGGCAAACTCTTTGAGTTCGGGTATCCGATTGGACACTTGTCGGCATATTGTATCAAAATACTGGAAATCAGTCCCTTTTTTGAGTTGTTCTTTTATTTTACTTACAATATTCTCAAACTCCTCGATAGACTTGGTCGTTTGAGAGAAAAGTATTATGTGTCTTCCAAAATCTATTTTGTTCAAATCGCTCTCATTTTCAACAATTATTGCCGAATAGCTTATCTGCCCTTCTAAACCGACTACCTCGGCATGCCCTTTTTTGCCAAAAATCACTATCTGAGCCTCCGGAAATTCTTCGTGTGCTTTCTTGATTTTTTGCTGTAACCCTAACACTACGCCACATGAGGCATCTATGACAGTTATATTGTTCTCTTTTGCAATCTTGTATATCTCGGGCGGTTCGCCGTGTGCACGAAATAGCACTTTGGTGTTTTTCAGTTGTTTAAACTGTTCTTGGTTGATTGTTTGGAGTCCTGTTCGGTTTAGTCTCGACACCTCCTCGGAGTTGTGTACGATGTCGCCCAGACAGTATAAGTTACCGGAGTCGGCAAGTTCTTGTTCGGCTTTTCGTATGGCTCGTATTACTCCATGACAAAAACCTGATTTTGAATCTATTTCTATTTTTATATTATTAGACATTTTTTTTGTTGTTTGGTTTTATATTTTTCAGACACTCCTCCCACGCTACCCATAGAAGAAATATTAAGGCGTAATAGAGGTATTTCAAGATATAATGATGCATCAGCTGAAACAACTCATAGTTGTAATTAATCATAAGGGTAAGAGTCGTAGTACGGAATATGTTGATAAAATAACAGGCAATCAGCCCCATAGGTACAAACCACAGTTTGTTTTTCCAACTACCTGAGGCAAAAAGCATTATTACCAAAAAGATAAACATCTGTTTTACTCCGCTACAACTCCATACCACCTGTACCGCTCTACCACCGGCAATACCCAACACATTGCCGTTGGTAAGTACCACTGAGTTATCGAATATACGCACAAAAAAGTATGTAACCCTCGCCACCTGTTCGGATATTGCATCGAATACGGGCGACAGGTCGTAACGCCCAAGCAGTATGATTGTAGCTGTATCTTCACTACCACTTATGAGGAGCTTCCAAAGCATATTGGCTCCAAACATTGCCACAAAAAAGAGCAAAATACCTTTGTTGTCGGCGATGATTTTTTTTATTTTTTGCTTTATAATATCCTTGTTCATAATATTTTAAATCTCTGTTCGGGCAAAAGGCGGGCGGTCAACAGGGCAAAATTCGCCTCTCAGGTATTTGAAATAGCCCGCCACAGCCACCATTGCAGCATTGTCGGTAGTGAAAGCCGGTTTGGGTATAAACACCTGCCAGCCGTATCGTTTGCCAATATTAGCGATAGCATCGCGTAATCCCGAATTTGCCGACACTCCCCCCGCAACCGTTATATTCGATACCTTAAACTCTTTGGCAGCGGCTATCAATTTTTTCATCAAAATGTCGATGATAGTTTTTTGTAACGAGGCGGCGAGGTCGGCTCGGTGCTCTTCCACAAAGTCGGGGTTGAGCTTAACCGCATCGCGAAGCGTGTATAAGAACGATGTTTTCAGCCCGCTAAAAGAGTAGTCGAAACCTGCTATATTTGGCATGGCAAAGCGGAATGCCACAGGGTCGCCTTCACGAGCCAGACGGTCGATATGCGGACCGCCGGGATATGGCAAGCCCATCACTTTGGCACACTTGTCGAACGCCTCTCCGGCGGCATCGTCGATGGTCTGCCCTACTATATGCATATCGAAGTAATCGCGTACCAGTACTATCTGCGAGTTGCCACCTGACACAAGCAAACAGAGAAAAGGAAACTCCGGTACTGTGCGAGGTTCGCCGGCTTCGGCTATAAAGTGCGAAAGCACATGTGCTTGCAGATGATTAACGTCTATACAAGGAATATTGAGAGCAGTAGCAAAACTTTTGGCAAACGATGTACCCACAAGTAGCGAACCGAGCAATCCGGGGCCCAAGGTAAAAGCAACGGCATCAATCTCCGACTTATCTATATTCGCCTTACGTATAGCCGCATCCACTACGGGGATAATATTTTGCTGATGTGCTCTCGATGCAAGTTCGGGCACCACTCCGCCATAGTCACGGTGTATCGCTTGCGAGGCTATAACGTTGGACATCATCACATTATCGACTAAAACAGCTGCCGAAGTATCGTCGCACGACGACTCTATGCCAAGTATTACAACTCTCTGTTTATCTGTTTGTTTCATTCTTTTATACTTAATTAAGAAAAACAGTTTTTGCCTCTATCGGCTCTTGCCAAAATATCGAGGCATATTCCGAAAACTTATGTTCGGACTCGGTAGTATAAAACTCAATATCGCCACCTTTGGAGCAATAACACTCTTGTTCGGGATGTCGGGAGAGGTAATCTTTTAGGCTATCCGCCACTATCTTACCCTGTGTAACTACATTAATATTATTCGGTATAAACCTCCGCACCTGCTCCTCTACAAGCGGATAGTGCGTACATCCGAGTATGACGGTATCTATTGAGAGGCTTTTCCCCAAAAGTTTATCTATATCTTTTTTAATAAAATAGTTTGCTCCCTCGCTCTTGTGTTCGTTGTTTTCAATCAACGGCACCCACATAGGGCATGCCTGCGATACAACCTCCACGTCGGGGAATAGCTTTTTTATTTCGATATCGTAAGAGTTCGACTGTATTGTCCCTGTCGTACCAAGAATACCCACAGTACCGCTCTTTGTAAGTCCTCCGATGCTTTCGGCTGTGGGACGTACCACTCCGAGTACTCGCCGTTCGGGTGCAATATATGGCAGGTCGTTCTGCTGAATGGAGCGAAGAGCCTTTGCAGATGCGGTATTGCAGGCGATTATGACCAAACGGCAATCGAGTTCGAACAGACGCTTAACACATTGCAGGGTATAGTTATACACCACTTCATAACTACGTGTGCCATAGGGAGTTCGAGCATTATCTCCCAAATAGACATAGCTATATTGTGGCAATAGCTTACGTATCTCTTTTAGTATAGTAAGACCGCCATAACCCGAATCAAACACACCTATTTTCATTTATCTCTTATTTGCAAAAAAAATATTACAAAGATAATATTCAATTACGAATTACGAGGTACGAACGTTATATTATTGTTTGTTTTTTTAACAGCCATTTGCCGACAATTAAGCTATATTGGGGCTTTTACGCCCATATATTTATCGTAAGTAGCCAACACGTCTTTTACAAACTTTACAGTATGATTAGCTTTGAAATATCCCAATTTTGTAACCTCGTCATTATAATACTTCTCCTTAGATTTAAGCATCAAGTATTTCTCTATATTACCCGTCCAAACCTGATGATTGCCACCGTATTTCTTGGTCAAGCTGACAGCATCCAATACATGCCCTTGCCCCGAATTGTACGATGCCAAAACAAATTTGATACGCTCGTGTTCGTCGCCGACAAAAGCGAACATTTTATTAAGCGATGCTATCAGTTTGGCTCCGGCTGCGATATTGTCTGCCGGCTCAAAAAATGTTGAATCGTTGAGTCCGTATTTTAGACCTGTTCGACGCATCAATTGCATTACACCCATAGCACCGTTGGGCGATATGGTATTGGGGTTGAATCTGCTCTCGTGATAAGCCACAGCAGCCAACAATCGCCAATCCCAACCGGCTACCCGAGCATTCGCCTTGAATATCGAATCGTATGGAGATATACTACCCTTTGCAACGGTTATATCAAAATTGTCGAAATAGCGACTTCTACTAAGGTATCGTTCTTTCATACGTTTCAGATATTTCGACTTTTCGATGCCTGCATACCAATCATTGATAACACTATCGAGCTTCGGTGCATCTTTGCGAACTATCCACGCTTTTGGCAATGCAAGGGATATGGGCAACCCAATATCAAGGTTTTTGAAATACTTCTGACTAAGCTCGGCTATATCATCGTCTGCCACGGTAAAAGGAATTTTATTTTGCGAAACCCTATACATTATCTCCTCTATCCGAAGAGTATCAGACAGATATTTGATATTTATACCTCCGCCTATCTCCTCATTGAGATGTTTGAGACGGATATTGTATTTGGTATGACGTTGTACATAAACGTCTTTATCAATGAGTTGCATAATGTTTTTCAGCGGTTTACGATTTTTCGCCTGTACCAATACAACATTAGACATCGCCTCTACATCGGTAATAATAAAATCACGTCCGACCGCTTTGGTTGTAGAAATTTTATATGCCGCAAAATCGGCTTCTCCCTTTTTAAGCATATCTTTGAGTTGTTGCTCGGACGATGCTATAACTATCTTTAACTCTACTCCCAAATGGTCGGCAAGATTTTGAGCCAAGGCAAAATCAAATCCCACCTCGTCTTCGCCCACCATATAGTAGCTTATAGCACTCTCCAAGGTTACAGCCCTCAACTGCCCTCGTTCAATTATCTGTTCTATATCGTTATTGCCTTTATCTGTCGTCTGTGTACAGCCAATCAAAAGAACAGCAATAAGACACATATAAATCGTTTTATTCATATTATTTAGACATTAATCGTTTTTTACAAAAAATTTAACTTTCACAAACAATATTGCAAATATTTTTTAGACTATCTTCCGATTAAAAGTTTATTAATGTCTTACTATTTTTTGTTTGTATAAAAAGTAAATTTCAGTTCACAAACACCACATCTTCGTCGGCTATCAACGGTAAGTAGTTTAGCCGTTGATAAAGGCGGGCTGTGGCGAGTACGTCTTTTTGACAATATCGGGCTATTCGGGCAAGGTTCTGCTCACGGTAATAGACCGTCGCCACTTTCGAACCGTCGATATCATCTTTTGGCGTGGGTATGCCAAGTATTGTGGTGAGCAGTTTGAGCGAGGTATAGTTTTTGTAATCGCCAAAACGCCACAGTTCGAGAGTGTCTATAAACGGCACCTCCCACGGTTTTTTGCCTGCCACATTGATAACGGCGGGTATCGACAGGTTGTTTATCAACATACGACGACATACAAACGGCACATCGAATTCCTTGATATTGTGTCCGCAAAGTTGGACAGCGGTTTGGCGCGAGCGACTGTTTAGAATCTCGGCAAACTCTTTGAGTATCAGACTTTCGTTGTCGGCAGCAAACGATTTTAGTCTAAACGTCAGGCGGTCGCCATCGGGGGCGAATATGCCGACAGAGATACATACCACACGGGCAAACTCCGAATATACGCCTGCATTGTCGAAGTAGTTTTGGTCGTCCGATACTGTTTTGATGTCCTCGACTTTACGTTGCCGAAGCGTCTCGAACTTCGACAACCAGAGCGATTGAAGGGATTCGGGCAGTTGGTCGAGACGCTCGGTAAGTGGCACGGTCTCGATGTCGAAAAATATGATATTCGAAAGTTGTTTTAGCGCTTCTGTATTATTCATCTGTATATAAATATTTTATCTTATTAAACCAAATATCTCCATAGCTTTGAGGGCTTGCCCGTGCAACATCTGCAAACCGTTGACTGTAACGGCTTTCTGTTCTTCTCCTTTTTGCATAAAAACCGTTTTTTCGGGATTATATATTAGGTCGAACATTATATGCCGGTTGCCGACATATTGATATGGAATATTCGGATACTCTTCCACATCGGGGAACATTCCCAAAGGAGTGGCATTGACCACAATCTGATGACTCTCGACAACGGATTTATCCACTTCATTGTACAGAATAGTGTTGTCGCTAATATTACGAGAAACAATGAGATAATCAATACCAAGTTCGCGAAAAGCCGTCTGCACCGCCTTGGAGGCACCTCCGCTGCCAAGTACCAATGCACGTTTATGAAACGATTTCAGATAAGGCTCTATCGAGGTACGAAAGCCGTGAACATCGGTATTATAACCTGTCAGCCCATAGTCATCAACCTTTATGCAATTGACCGCACCAACGGTTTGTGCCGTTGTATCAATATTGTCCAAATACATCATCACCAACTCTTTATACGGATTGGTAACACTAAACCCGTTATATTCGCCACGTTGTATTATCCGTTTAAAATCGTTAATTTCGCTCAACTCTATATTATCGTATTGAGCTTTAATATTGTGTTTTTCAAAATATTGAGTAAAAAAACGTTGCGAAAACGAGTGCGACAACCTTCTCCCTATCAAACCAAATTTCATATTATTATAAAATAATGTGTGCCGTAAAGTTAATATTTTTTTGTCGGTTTGGAGTAAAAAAATTAACTTTGTGCAAAAATTCAAAATTCAACCAAATCATGCTAATCAAAAATATAAAATTGCTCGTGGGCATACTTCCTCAGGGTGTTATGCGGTTGTCGGGCGACGAGATGAACAGACTTAACACTATCGAAAACGCCTATATTTTGCTCGAAAACGGACTGATAAAAGAGTTTGGGCAGATGACCCGATGTCCCGATTATACGGGCAAAACCATCGATGCTACGGGCAGAATGGTCTTTCCCTCGTTTTGCGACTCTCACACGCACATTGTCTTTGCGGGTAGCCGTGAGGGCGAATTTCTCGATAAAATCAACGGTCTGTCGTATGAAGAGATAGCCAAACGCGGTGGTGGTATTCTCAATTCAGCCCGCAAACTCCACGACACCTCCGAAGACGAGCTTTATACTCAAGCACTCCGCCGCCTCAAAATGGTAATAGGCTTTGGTACGGGTGCTTTGGAGATAAAAAGCGGTTACGGACTAAGCACCGAAGATGAGTTGAAAATGTTACGCGTCATACGTCGTCTTTCGCAAACAACACCTGCCACTATCAAAGCCACATTCCTTGGGGCTCACGCCTTTCCGCAGGAGTATAAAAACGGCAGAGAAGACGAGTATGTCGATTTGGTTTGCAACGAGATGTTGCCAAAAGTAGCCGCCGAAGGACTTGCCGAGTTTGTCGATGTATTCTGCGACAAAGGCTTTTTTACCGTTGAGCAGACATCGCGTATCTTGGAAGCTGCTCAAAAATATGGCATTCGAGGCAAGATACACGCCAACGAACTCGATTTTTCGGGAGGGGTACAGGTCGGGGTACGTTACAACGCCCTCTCGGTCGACCATCTCGAAGCATCGGGCGAAAACGAAATAGAAGCTCTAAAAAATTCGGAGACAATGCCCACAGGCTTGCCTGGCTGTTCATTTTTCTTAAACCTACCCTATGCTCCGCTCAAAAAGATGATAAACAACGGATTGTCGGTAGCTTTGGCAACAGATTACAATCCCGGCTCTACCCCTTCGGGCAATATGAAAATGGTACTTTCACTTGCTTGTATAAAGATGAGACTTACACCTGCCCAGGCAATAAACGCAGCAACAATCAATGGGGCTTATGCACTGGGGCTTAGCCGTTCGCATGGCTCAATCACCGAGGGTAAAGTTGCTAATATTTTTATTACCAAAGAGATACCTTCAATAGAATATATACCTTATTCATATACGGAGCCGATAGTGGATACCGTTATCCTCAATGGCGAGATTTATGGGTAATTTACCGACAATACAAACAGACTAAACAACTCATTATCAAGTTAAAAAAAAATGACAACATACCAAAGTAAAACCACAACCATACATCGCCCCCAAACAGAGGTTTATTCCAAAATATCGGATTTAAAAAATTTAGAACAACTTCGCGAAAAATTGCCTGCGGAATACTCTGCCGATTTGCAATGCGATACCGACTATCTGAAATTCAAGATTCCTCAAATAGGCAATGCTACTCTCCGGGTGGTTGAACGTCGAGAGGACAGAGTTTTGATGCGTATCGAAGATATTCCTTTCAGGGCAGATATAGCAATAATAATCAACGCCCAAACCACATCACAAACCGATATGCGACTACAACTCGATGCCGACATACCGTTTTTTTTAAAACCTATCGTAAGCAACAGGTTAGAGGAAGGTATGGATAAAATAGCCGATATACTCGCCCTGTCGTTGAATAGCTTGTGAATTAAACAGGAAGCAAACAAAACTTATTTTAATCGATAACCCACACTTAAAGTAAAAAAGAAACAAGAGTTTCTTAACGCAATATAATCCGAATACCACATCGGATTTATATCGAACGAGTAGTGTGAGGAAAAACCGAAACTGATTTTATTAAAATATGTTTTAGCCCCTATTTCCGCTTTTAATCCGGCAACACAACGATTCTTTTTGTATAGTGCTATATAATGATCTCCCGAATTGCTATTGATTAGAGAAATATCTACCCTCGGACCCACTCCTACAAAAAGAGCATTATTTTTATTCGATAGTTTGGCTCTAAAAGTGGTGCTTAGCTGTACAAAAGGGATTTCTTTCGATATATTTTCGTATCCCTGTGCACTATGTATTTCGTCTTTTCCTCCTTTTACTATATATCCTATCTCCGACGCTACCTCATAGTGTTTGCGGACAAAATACTCGCCTCCCATAAATATGGTGTAGTTCGTTATATTTTTGTCCATTATCGGCAACGATGAACACATCCTTGATAAAGTAAGTCCATTTTTCACGAAAACCTCTTGCGAGTAAAGAAAAAGTGTGCCAAAAACAAAAAAAATCAAAAATAATATCAATTTTCTCATAACATAATATTTGCTTGGAATTAATATCTTATCACTGATAATATAATTTGATAAGGCACTTCTAATGTGAGTCCATCAAAAGGTATTACTTTTCCCACATATTGACTACTTATACTATACTACAAAGGTAAATACAATTTTTTAACTATACAAATTTTTAAGACAAATATTTTTTATCTACTGATTATCAAGAACAAACATACTACTCTTAATAGAGTATCACAAATAAAATCAGATAAAACTCAATTTATTTATTGTTTTTTTTTGTATCTTTGCAAAAAATAAATTGGCTTATAAGTAATTAAATGGAACCAACCCGAATTCTATATATTTATCAGGAGATTTTCCCATATACACCAGAGACTTTTGCCTCAAAAATTTGTAGAGAGTTACCTCAGTTTATGCAGGAAAACGGTAATTTTGAAGTGAGAGTATTTGTTCCCTGTTACGGAGTAATCAACGAACGTAGAAACCAGCTGCACGAAGTACAGAGGCTTTCGGGTCTAAATCTGATTGTAAACGACAACGACCACCAACTAATAATAAAGGTAGCATCTATCCAATCGGCAAGACTACAAATATACTTCATCGACAACGAAGCTTTTTTCAAACGCAGAGCGATGCTTTTGGACGACAACGGCGAATCTTTCAAAGACAGCGACGAGCGTATGATTTTCTATACTCGCGGGGTATTGGAGACTATCAAAAAACTTCGTTGGACACCCAACATAATACATTGCAACGGATGGTTTTCGTCTCTTGCTCCATTGTATATAAAGACGATGTATTCGTCCGACCCGTTTTATTCAAAGTCTAAAGTGATATTCTCCGTATACAACGACAAATTTACCAACGGAATTAATAAAAAAATAGAAAAAAAGCTCGGTATCAAGGAGATAGAAAAGCAAAAAGTAATCAAAGACAAAGATATAACTTGGGAGACACTAATCAAACTCGCCTCCGAGTATTCCGACGTGATAACGGAAGGCGAAAAAGAGGTGAAAACACTGACAAAGGGAGTAATAGACCCTAAAAAACATAAATACATAAAATACAAAGAAGATATGAAGCCTGTTTATTTGAACCTCTATAACGAAATTTTAGGCAAACAATAAACAATATTCCCAACTATTATTCAATATAAAAAATGCAATCGAGATATATAATTTGTTTTTTGGTACTTTCTCTAACATTATATTCGTGTAACAAAACAGATGCAATAGGTTTGGAGATTCAACCACAAGAGGATAAAATCAATACTGTAATAGATACTTTTCATTTAGAAACCAAAGATTATATCTTCAAAGCCATATCGGCACAGTGTGTCGATTCGATGTCGATGCTTTTGGGAGAATATTACAGCGAAAAATACGGAAATGTAAAAGCGGATCTGGTAGTACAGTTGGCTCCGCCCGTTGATTATAAGTTCCCTGATGCCCAATACAACATACAGCCCGACTCGTTGATACTATATATGTTTTATCGTAGCTACTTCGGGTCATCAAACGAGCCTTTTGAGGTTTCGATATACGAACTGAACAAGAGTACTCCCGACTACTATACTCAATATCTAACGGATTTTGATGTTACACAGTTTTTGGACATAAACAGCTCCCAACTTTTGGGCAAAAAACTGCTAACCTCTGTCGATCAATCAAAAACGGAGTCCGAACTTAGTAAAAACACCTACATACCTACGGTAAAATATATGTTTACCCAGACACAATTGCAACGTTTTTTCAACCTGCCCCAAAGTGCATACAGCTCTGTAAAAAGTTTTTTAGAGCATTTCAAAGGGCTTTACATTACTACATCGTATGGTAAATCGACTATGCTCTATCTTTTCGAGATAGACCTTAGACTGTTTTATCACTATTCGTATCAGACCAAAACTACGGCGGGCAAAGACACTACTATCACGGTAAAAACATACATCAATTACCCCGCAAGCAAAGATGTTCGTCAGATAAATCATATAAAAGCAACCGATATAGAGTCAAAAATCAACAAACGCGATACGGTAAACTATATTACAACTGCCTCCGGCATATATCCTAAAATAACTCTACCGATAGAACGTATAAGAGAACGTATAAAAGATAGTCTGCCCGAGCATAGTCTTAAAAACGAAATATTTATCAACAGTGCCAATATTTCGCTCGAAATAACAGAACGAGACACCACTTCTATGGCTATGCCCATACCGGCAGCTCTATTGATGATACCTGTAAGTGAAGCGGACAACTTTATAAAAACAGGGTCGCTAAAAATATACAAAGAGAACAAGGCTCAAATAATATATTATACCTCAACCAACAGAGAGTACAAAGGAGATATAGCCTATCTGCTAAACAAAGTTATAAAAGACAACGACCAATCGGACACCGAATATCTACTTATACCGGTAGATATATACACCAACTCCAATAAACAAATAACCGAATGTCGTCCGACGAAACGTCTGGGTGCCGCCACCATAAGGAGTGGCAAAAACCAATACTCGCCAATGCGTTTGGAGCTTGTATATAGCGGTTTTTGACAAAATTATAAAAAGGCTACTTTGTGAGGTAGCCTTTTTGCAATAAAAGGGTAATACAAAACCGCAATAATATCAATTTTGCGAATTAGCAAATTACTCTGAAAACAAGTAATAATCGCTTTGAACAAATAGTCTGTTGATTAAAAAAAAGAGAATCCCAAAATTTATCAAATTATGTTCGTTTTGCTTAAAACCTGATTTTTTTTGCCTAAAAAAATGTATCTTTGTATTTTATAAAAAACAATAAAAAATGAAAAAGCTATTTTTGTTAATTGCATTAACGGTGTTTGCCACGGTCAATGCGCAGGAACTTAGATGCGTATTAACAGTTCGACATCAACAGATACAGGGAACCAATCAGCAGGTATTTGAGGCACTGAAAAAGTCGGCCGAAAACTTCGTCAATAATACTAGCTGGACAGACTTGACCTTCAAACCGAATGAACGAATAGACTGCTCTATAGGTATTACCGTAAAGAGCTACGAAAACAACATTATGGAATGCGAAATGCAGGTACAGGCACGTCGTCCGGTGTGGGGCAGCAACTACAATACGCCTTTGTTGAACTTTCGTGATGTAACAGTCAAGTTTGCTTTTCAAGAGTTTGATGCTCTTTCGATTACACCGACTTATGATAATAATTTGGTGGCTCTTTTGTCTTACTATGCCTACATCATAATAGGATACAATCTCGATTCGTTCCAAAAACTTGGTGGGACTCAAGCGTTTGCACAAGCCGAAAATATTGTAAACATCTCACAAAGCCGTACCGAACCCGAAAGTGCGGGCTGGAAAGCGTTCGACAAGAGTGGCAAACGTTATGAATTGATAAACAACCTACTCGATGAGCGTTTTAGAAAGTTTCGTGAGTATTTTTACGATTATCACAGACTTGGACTCGATGTTATGTCATCGAACGTAACAAACGGACGAGCCAAAATAGCCGAAGGCTTACAATCGGTAATGGATATCAATCGGCTACAACCTCAGGCACAGGCTATTGTTGCCTTTACAGATGCGAAGAGAGATGAGATTATCAATATTTTTGCCGGACAAGGCACTGACGAAGAGAAAAACAAGGCATACGATATTATGACAGCCATCAATCCTACTTCTACCAACTTGTATGAAAAAATCAAAGAAAAATAAGATAAACTACATATGCTCAAAAATTTAAAGATAGAAAATTATGCCCTAATCGAAACCTTGGATATAGACTTTACCGACGGCTTGTCGGTGATAACAGGCGAAACAGGGGCAGGTAAATCTATCATTATCGGTGCTTTATCGTTGGTTTTGGGGCATAGAGCCGACTCCAAGGTAATACTCTCCGACTCGGGCAAGTGTGTGGTGGAAGCTACATTCGACATTTCGTCGTACAGCCTACAAGAGTTTTTCGACACACTCGAACTCGACTATGCCACCGATACTATCGTACGTCGCGAGATATTGGCAAACGGCAAATCGAGAGCTTTTGTCAACGACACTCCGGTCAATCTACAACAACTCAAAGAGCTAATCTCGCGTCTTATAGATATTCATTCGCAGCACGAAAACCTAATGTTGAGCAGTGCCGACTTTCAGCTCAACATAGTCGATACGGTGGCATCTACCACATTGGAAATGAACGAATACCGAAAACTATTCGACCAATACCAAGAGCAAAAACGAAAACTCAAAGAGATAGAAGATGGAGCTTCACGATTTATTGCCGAAAAAGATTATGCCGAACATCAGCTAAAACAACTACAAGAGGCGCAACTTACCGAAAACGAGCAAGACGAACTCGAACAAGAGCTTAAACTCATAAACCACTCGCAGGAGATAACAGAGAATCTTTCGGCTGTATTACAATCGCTTGATAACGAAGAACTTGGTGTTGTATCAGCACTCAAATCATCATCGCACAAACTCCACAAACTCAATGATTACCTCGATAGGGCAGATGAGTTTACCGAACGAATAAATACGGCTTTGATTGATATTAAAGATATTGCTTCCGAAATAGAGAGCATTTTGGGTAATACGGAGTTTTCGATAGAACGAAAAAATTTTGTTGAAGACCGTCTAAACCTCATATACTCGTTGCAACAGAAACACAGAGTCGATAGCATCACTCAACTACTCGAAATACAGTCAGATTTTGAGCAAAAACTAAACCTAATAGAGAATTTCGATGAAGAGATACTGAAACTAAAACAACATATATTCGCTATCGAGACAGAGCTTACAAAGGCAGCCGACATCCTTACAAACAAGCGTAAAGAGGTAAGAGTAACAATTGTAGAACAAACCGAACGAATGCTACACGATTTGGGTATGCCTAACGGACGTTTTGATATAGATTTCAGACATTTAGAGGGTTTTTCCTCAAACGGTTGCGACAAAATAGAATTTCTCTTTTCGGCAAATAAAAATCGAGACCCACAACCGATAGCATCTATCGCATCCGGCGGGGAAATATCACGCCTTATGCTGATAATCAAATCGTTAATAACTACAAGTAAGGCTTTGCCCACTATCATTTTCGACGAAATAGATACGGGTATTTCGGGAGAGATAGCAAAAAAGATGGGCGAAATAATGGAGAAAATGGCCGATAATATGCAGGTTATAACCATAACTCATCTGCCTCAAATAGCCTCAAAGGGAGGAGCTCATTACAAGGTTTACAAACGCGATATAGAGGAGAAGACGCAGACAAATATCATACAACTATCCGACAAAGAACGAGTGATGGAAATTGCCGAAATGATAGCCGGCAAAAATCCTTCGATATCGGCGGTAGAAAGTGCAAAAGAGATGCTCAAAACAGAATAATATAACATAAAACAATGGTTTATCAAGCAAGAATCGACAAAGAGACGGTACGGGATTTGCCAATAGCACAAACAGACTGCGAGATAGAGCTAATAGATACGGAAGAAGGTGTACAATCGGCAGTAGATTACCTTATGCAGTCGAATATTGTTGGGTTCGACACCGAGAGTAAGCCCTCTTTTACCAAAGGCAAACCAAACAGAATAGCTCTGATGCAGATAGCCACCGACAAACGCTGCTATCTCTTTCGCCTGCAAATGATAGGCAAAAGCAGTCCGCTGAAAGCTTTTTTGGAGAACCCCGATATAAAGAAGATAGGTATTGCTCTGCAAGGCGATATTCGAAACCTTAGAGTTTGGTCGAAATTCAACCCCAAGAACTTTGTCGATTTGCAACAACTTGTAGGTCAATACGGCATCGAAGAACTCGGACTGCAACGCATCTACGCCATAATATTTGGTAAGAAAATATCGAAAAGCCAGCAACTGTCGAACTGGGAGGCAAAAATCCTCAACAGAGCCCAACAAATATACGCAGCTACCGATGCTTGGGCTTGTCGTCAGATATATCTACAACTTACCGACACCACAAAAACGGTTTAGTATAGTTTTCTTTTTGTGAGGGTAGTCAAAAACGCTATAAAAAAAGTCGCCTTGTAAGCGACTTTTATTTGTGGTCCCACTTGGGCTTGAACCAAGGACCCCCTGATTATGAGTCAGGTGCTACTAACCAACTGAGCTATGGGACCTAAATACTCATGAAAAAAAATTACACTTGCAAAGGTAATACTTTTTTTTCATTTGGGAAAAGAAAAATCATATTATTTATCATTTTTATTACAAAAAAAATAGTGTTAATCCTAATGTAGGACATAATTCTCTGTCAAACAACATTATGACAAAACAGCAAGTTTTTCAACATCCAGATTACATAACAGACGTATTTGTGCTATTGATTCGGTTTTAGCCATCGGCATCGGATTTTGGAGACCAATTACCCCAAACCGTACATAGTCTAATCATAAGGTTCAAGATAACTTTAAAGAATAATTATCTTTGTAAGAATATGTAGCTTCACGAACAAAACTACATATAGCACATTATGAGTAACTTATATGCAATTGCAGAAGTCAAAATTTATCATTGACTTTGCTCAAAAATTTTAGTAAAAATCCTCCAAATTTATCTTGAACCAATCATAATAACCTATTTAATTGTTTTTATTAGATGCAGATAAAAATATAGTATCACTTACAACATTCCGTTGTTTTACAGACATATATGTTTTTATCACGATGGAAACCTGTCTTATATCAATATTTACTATCAAATTATTAGATGGCGTTTGTCCAATAGCAAATAATGGTTATACCGCATATAACGCAAAGTAGGGTTGCGATGTTACAAAAAAGAGGCTAAACATTTCGGTTTGCCTCTTTTGCTGTGTTTGCGTTGTCATTTGTTTTTTGCTCTCTGCCTACTACCCCAAAACCCATGAGGTCAAAGGTTATCTGCTCTATGGCTAAATATTTTTCCCACAGCAGTTTTTGTACTTCTTGCCACTGCCACAGGGACAGGGGTCATTCCTGCCAACGGTTTTTTCCGACTTTATAGGCTGAGTTACTTGTTGTTCTCGCGTATCTCTTCGAGCAGGGTCGTTGGGGTCTTGGGGTCTTTGCCCTGCAAAATCGTCTTTTTGAGTACGATAACGACTATAATCGCTACGACGTTGCGTATCGGCACGGCGTACCTGTTCGGGTTCACGAATAGGTATTTGTCCCCTCATAAGAATGGAGGTAACCTTGCTATTGATAGTTTCTATCATAGTTTTAAACAGATTGAAACTTTCGAGTTTGTATATCAAAAGCGGGTCTTTCTGCTCATAGCTGGCATTCTGTACCGACTGACGAAGGTCGTCAAGTTCACGAAGATTCTCTTTCCAAGCCTCATCAATATTATGCAAAAGAATCGCTTTCTCGAACGAGAGTATAACCTCTTTGCCTTCCGTCTTATATGCATCTTCGAGATTTACAGGGATATTATAAGTGCGTTTGCCGTCGGTAATAGGTATCAGTATCCGTTCGAACTGATTGCCCTGATTCTCATACACCTGTTTGATAACAGGGTAAGCGACTTGTTGTAACCTATCCATTTTTCTTTTGAAAGATGCAAAGGCTTCGTCCGAAAGCATATCTACCAAATCCTGTTGTTTTTTTGCTTTGAAATCTTCTTCGGTAAATGGCAGTTCAAAAGCAAAATGCCTCATTGTTTCCATTTGAAGTGTTTCATAATCGTTTGCATCATAGTTGTCGGCGACAATCTTTTCGGCAGTATCATAAAGGGTATTTACTATATCGACACCTATACGTTCTCCTATTAGAGCGTGATGGCGTTTTTTGTAAATCACCGTTCTTTGAGAGTTCATCACATCATCGTATTCGAGCAGACGCTTACGGATACCGAAGTTGTTTTCTTCGACTTTCTTTTGAGCTCTTTCGATAGATTTCGAAATCATAGAATGCTCTATCATCTCACCCTCTTGGAAACCCATTCTATCCATAATTTTGGATATTCGTTCCGAGCCGAAAAGCCTCATCAGATTATCTTCTAACGAAACAAAGAATACGGAACTACCCGGGTCGCCCTGACGTCCCGAACGTCCTCTCAACTGTCTATCGACGCGACGCGACTCGTGGCGTTCGGTGCCTATTATGGCCAAACCACCTGCCTCTTTTACTTCGGGCGTAAGTTTGATATCCGTACCGCGACCCGCCATATTGGTAGCAATGGTTACCGTCCCGGCTCTGCCCGCTTCGGCTACAACCTCAGCCTCTTTTTGGTGCAATTTCGCATTGAGCACGTTATGTTTTATTTTACGCATTGTAAGCATTCGCGACAAAAGTTCCGAAATATCCACCGAAGTAGTACCTACAAGTACGGGGCGTTTTTGCTCTACCAAAGCAACTATCTCTTCGATTACCGCCTGATATTTTTCTCTTTTTGTTTTATAAACACGGTCTTCAAGGTCTTTTCTTATAACGGGGCGATTGGTAGGGATTTCTACAACATCAAGTTTGTATATATCCCAAAATTCGCCTGCTTCGGTAATGGCAGTACCCGTCATACCGGCAAGTTTGCGGTACATACGGAAATAGTTTTGTAGCGTAATGGTGGCAAAGGTCTGTGTGGCAGCCTCTACCTGTACCCGCTCTTTGGCTTCTATTGCTTGATGCAGTCCGTCCGAGTAACGTCTCCCCTCCATGATACGTCCTGTCTGCTCATCGACAATTTTTACCTTGTTGTCAATAACCACATATTGGTCGTCTCTGTCAAAAAGCGTATATGCTTTGAGCAATTGGTTTATGGTGTGGACACGCTCTGTTTTGACAGCATAGTTTTGCATAATATCGTCTTTTTTGTTTTGACGCTCCTCGGTAGTAAGAGTTTCGTTTGCCAAAGCCGATAGTTCTGCCGCTACATCGGGCAAAACGAAAAATTTGGGGTCTTCCGAATTGCCTGTAAGTATATCTATTCCCTTGTCGGTAAGCTCTATCTGATTATTCTTTTCGTCAATAACAAAAAGCAGAGGGTCGGTAACAATATGCATATTTTTATTATTATCCTGCATATAAAACTCTTCCGTTTTGAGCATGGCGGTCTTTATGCCGGGTTCGGATAGATATTTAATCAAAGCCTTGGATTTAGGCAATGCCTTATATGAGCGGAAAAGAGCCAAACAACCCTCTTCTATTGTTTTTTTATCTTCCGACGACATTTTTTGACGCGCCTCCGCCAGATATTTCGTAGCCATTACACCCTGTTCTTTCACCAGACGTTCCACACGAGGGCGGTATTCGTCAAAAAGCTGTTCGTCGCCTTTGGGGACGGGTCCAGATATAATCAAAGGAGTACGCGCATCATCTATCAATACACTATCTACCTCATCGACAATAGCATAATTATGAGCCCTTTGTACAAGGTCAAGTGGCGATGTAGCCATATTGTCGCGAAGGTAGTCGAACCCAAATTCGTTATTTGTGCCGAATGTAATATCGGCATTATACGCCTGACGACGTTCTTCGGAGTTCGGTTGATGTTTGTCGATACAATCGACAGACAAACCGTGAAACATATAAAGAGGTCCCATCCACTCGGAGTCACGCTTCGACAGATAGTCGTTGACTGTTACCACATGTACTCCGTTGCCTGTCAAAGCGTTTAGGAAGACCGGTAATGTAGCCACAAGAGTTTTACCTTCACCCGTTGCCATTTCGGCAATCTTACCCTTATGCAGTACCACACCCCCAAACAATTGTACATCGTAATGTACCATATCCCATAGTATCTCGTTACCGCCTGCTATCCAACGGTTTTTGTAGATAGCCTTATCGCCCGAAATTTCTACAAAATCGTGGTTAATGGCAAGTTTGCGGTCAAAATCGGTAGCCTGCACCGATATTGTTTCGTTTTCTTTGAAAAACCTTGCGGTATGTTTCATTACGGCAAATACTTCGGGCAAAACTTCGTTGAGTTTATCCTCGTATTTTTCAAGAATTTTTTTCTCCAACGCATCTATTTGTGCGTATATTTTTTCGCGTTTGTCTATCTCTGTTGTTTCAATAGAAGCCCTAATTTCCTGTATTTCGGCTTTTTCGGCGGATACGCATTCTTGTATTTGTTGGCGGATATCCCGAATTTTCTGACGTAAGTCGTCTGCCGTCAGCATTTGAAACTCTTCGTACTTCTTCTTGATTTTCTCTACTATCGGCTGTACTTCGCCCATATCTCTTTGAGCTTTGTTGCCGAACATCTTCGATATAAAGTCTGTAAAACCCATATTGTGTCTCTATTTATAAAAAAATTGATATCTCAAAAATATTTAACTTACAAAGGTAATAAAAAAACGCATAACATAGCCGATAAATATAACCTGCAAGGCGAATATTTTAGCTATATGACAGAGATTCTATTATCTAAGTGGTATAGATTGGTTTTATCAAAAAATGTGCCAAAGAGCCGAACCTGACAAAAAAACTGCCACTTTGGTATTGTACAGTTTTTTGCATTGATTGCTTAATGAATAAGGTTTCAGATAACTTTGCGAAATAATTTACAAAGGTAATTATTCCGCAAACAATGAAAAACAAGTATATAAAAGCTACGCACATTTCAGAACGAAAAACGAGAGAGTGTATTCGTCTTTTTTATCTCCGCCGGCAGGTTTATATGTAGATTGTCCGGTTTTTTATTAATTTTGTAAGTTAAAAAAAACGAATAACTATTTTACAATAGATGGAGGCAAAAAGCAGGATAAATATTGGATTTCATATAATATATGCAATCTTTTTAGTGCTTTTTCTATTATGTATATACTACATCATAGATATTCAATACATCAAAGGCGATACTTGGAAAGCAATAGGACAGACAATAAAAAATTCGATGCAACCACGTAAAGTAGAACCTTTGAGAGGGAAAATTTATTGTTATAATATACACGGCGAAAAAGAGATATTGGCAGCTTCGATGAAAGTATATAAGGTGTACTTCAACGGCACACAGCTACACGCAATAGAAAAAGACCTAAGAGAGAAAAACAAGAAATTCAACACCACCGACAGTATCAACAAGCTTTCGGAGTCGCTTTCCAAGTTTTTCGGCAATGCCCCTCCGTCTCACTACAAAGCCATTATCAATAAGGCATATAACACAAAAAAACGAGTGCAGTTGGTATCTCGAAATATAGACTACCTCGAACGAAAAGCACTCATCAAGATGCCTCTTCTAAATTCGGCAAAGGGCAAATACTCCGACTGTCTGATATCCGAAGAGGTAAACAGACGCATACATCCTTATGGTGATTTGGCTCTGCGTACAATAGGCGATGTCTATATCAACAAGAGCCAAAAGAAAGACGGACGTTTTGGCATTGAGCATCAATTCGATTCTCTACTTCGTGGGGTAGAGGGTGTCAGCAACCCTCTAAGAATAAGTAGGCGTAAAACTGTTTTTGATGAAGAGAAAAAAGCTATCAACGGAGCAGATATTACTCTTACTCTAAACATTGATATGCAAGATATTGTACAAAACTGCCTTATGGAGCAAGCCCAAAAACTTGGAATAGAGCGTGGTTGTGCCATACTGATGGAGGTCGCCACAGGCGAGATAAAAGCCATATCAAACCTATACTATTCGCCCAACGGTTATTTTGAGGGAGGTAATATGGCAATAGCAGACCTCAATCCGCCAGGTTCTACCTTTAAGACCCTTACGATGATGATAGCTCTCGAAAATGGTATTATTACGCCCGACACTATTATAAATGCTCTGAACAAAAAATATCCGAAAGTTACAGACCACTCTCCGCAACCATTCTGGGAAGCCATTAGTGCTTCGGATGTATTTGTATATTCATCTAATATAGGCATATCCAATATTATAGGCGATGCATTCGAACGTAACCCTATGAGATTTGTAAGAGAGATACAAAAGACAGGTATCAACGAACCGTTCGATATACAGTTGCCCGGAGCGCCCGGGGTCAAAATAGGTCCTATGGAGTATTGGAATGTCAAAGATACTATCAACCGTACCGATTTGCCTACATTGTCGTTTGGCTATCAGACGGCTGTACCACCTATTTATATGTTGCGTTTCTATAATGCTATTGCAAACAATGGCAAAATGATAAATCCGTTTTTAGTAAAAGAGATAGATGACAACGGAAATATTACGAAGTTTAACACCAAAACCGTCAAATCATCTATCGCATCGAACAAAACCATAAAACAGATACAAACAATGCTTCGTAAGGTAATAGAGCAAAAAGGAGGTACAGGCTATGCTTACCGCTCATCGAAAGTGAGTTTTGCAGGCAAAACGGGCACGGCGGTTTTTCAGACGAATGGAGTAACTACCGACCAAGTAAGCTTCTGCGGTTACTTCCCTGCCGACAATCCCAAGTATTCCTGTATAGTCGTTATGCAACGCAAAGGTATTTGGGGAGCACAGAGTTGTGAGGTATTTCGCAATATTGCCGAAAAGATAACGTCAATCAACACCACATTGGATATCGACGATTTACAAGATACCATAACATATCTGCCTTCGGTAAAAAACGGCAAAAAAGAGACTTTGAAATATATACTTAACAATCTGGATATAAAATCGAACATCAATAATTCGCCTTGGTTGATTACCGCCGGAGACAGCCTTAGAGTGAATACTTCGACTCTTACCATTATAGACAATCTTGTACCCAACGTGGTAGGAATGGGAGCCAAAGACGCCGTATATCTTTTAGAAAAAAGCGGACTCAGAGTACATATATACGGTAGAGGTACGGTAAGACAACAGTCTCTCGGAGCAGGCACAAAAGTAATAAAAGGGCAAACCATAAGATTGGAACTTAATTAAAATTTATAAAAGCATAAATAATTATTTTAACAGAACAGACAATGCTTATTTCCAAAATATTAGCAAATATTACAACCACAAAAAGCTATTCAAAAGACGTTGAGATAAATCACATAACCGACGACTCTCGAAAAGTTGTAAAGGGCGACCTCTTTGTAGCCGTTTGCGGTGCCACATCAGACGGACACAACTTTGTAGAGCGAGCCGTCGAAAACGGTGCTGTCGCCGTTGTAGTAAATCGTTCGAGCCAAGTGCCTTGCTTAGCAGACTATAAGCACGTGCAGGTAATAGAGGTTGAGGACACCGCCAAAGTCTTGGGCGAGATAGCCTCCAACTTCTACGACCACCCTTCGCAAAAACTTCATCTTGTGGGCGTTACAGGCACAAATGGCAAAACTACCACCGCCACATTACTCTACAACCTATTTCTGTCGTTGGGCTTTAAGGCAGGTTTGCTATCGACTATCCGAAACTATATCTGCCACACTCCGATAGAGACTATCAACACCACACCCAATGTGCTGGAAACAAACAGACTGCTCTACGAAATGGTAGCCTGCGGTTGCGACTACTGCTTTATGGAGGTATCTTCGCATGCTACAATACAGCAACGTATTGCCGGACTGCACTTCGACGGAGCTATCTTTACCAACCTCACGCAAGATCACCTCGACTACCACGAAACAATGGAGAACTACCGCGATGCCAAAAAATTGTTTTTCGACCGCTTGCCTTCGACCGCCTTTGCCCTTACCAACCTCGACGACCGCAATGGTATGTTTATGCTGCAAAACACAAAGGCAACCAAGCTGACCTACTCGACACGCTCATTAGCCGACTTCAAAACCAAAGTCATTGAGAATACCTTCGAGGGAATGACTCTAAATATGGAAGTGCGTACCGATGGTTTTAGAAGTGATGTATATGAAATGATTACACCATTTGCAGGCAGCTTCAACGCCCAAAACCTTACAGCGGTATTTGGGGCAGCAGTACTTTTGTGCAAAGAATTAAATATTGATAATCAAACTATTCTAACAGCCCTAAGCGGACTTCGTCCGGTATCGGGCAGGTTCGAGATAATACGTCTCGGCGGTATAACTGCCATAGTCGATTATGCCCATACGCCGGACGCTCTCAAAAATGTACTTTCGACCATAAACGATGTCAAAAACACCAATGGCCAAGTGATTACCATAGTGGGTTGCGGAGGCGACCGAGACAAGAGCAAACGCCCCATAATGGCACAAATAGCCGCCAACGAATCCGATACCGTTGTACTGACCTCCGACAATCCACGCACCGAAAACCCACAGGATATACTCGACGATATGCTCGGAGGACTCGACAAACAGCAGACCGAACGCACTATAATTATCCCCGACCGACGACAGGCTATAAAGACCGCCTGTAAGCTCGCCAAGCGTGGAGACGTAGTGCTGATAGCGGGTAAAGGACACGAAACCTACCAAATCATCGGCACAGACAAACACCACTTCGACGACAAAGAAGAGGTAATCAAATATTTTGAGCAATGCAAATAGAATAGACGTGTAAAAACAGTTATATTATAATACCATAACTCTTCAATACCAAAGAGACGATAAAAACCTATCGTCTCTTTGTGTTCTATTTAACCCGAATTGCGCATTAGGAAAAACGGAGTCTCCAACTATCCGAACAACAAAAGATAATACTAATACTTTTCTGATGCGTAGTGGTATAGATTTGTTTTGAAAGACATAGATTAATACTATCCTTATCTCTACAATATCTCTTATTTGTCCGAATGGGCAAGACGAAATCCGACGATGCGGTATTTATTCTCGGCTTTTGTATAATCGCGATTGGCAGAGCGACAGTGTGCCGCATGGTTGAGGTAGCTGCCGCCACGTATTACTTTGCCCGGACCTTCGATAGGACCTACCGGGTCTGTCAACGTTGCAGCCTCGTAGTGTCCATACCAGTCGCTACACCATTCCCACACATTACCGTGCATATCGTAAAGTCCCCATGCATTGGGAGCGAATGAGCCTACTTTGATAGTTGATGCTCTGTTGATACCCGACGGATTGTTGCCATAAGGAAATTCGCCATTATAATTGGCTTGTTCGGTGGTAAGATTGTCGCCCGTATTAAAAGGGGTATCTCCGCCGGCTCTACACGCATACTCCCATTCGGCTTCGGTAGGGAGTCGGTAATTGTTGCCTGTGAGCGCATTAAGTTTCGTTATAAACTCCTGAACATCGTTCCAACTAACATTCTCTATCGGCAGGCTATCGCCCGTAAACCAACTGTTTGTTTTGTCTGTCCCCATTACAGCTTTCCATTGGGCTTGCGTTATTTCATATTTACCCATATAGAAAGGTTTCGTTATATTTACTTCGTGTAAAATTTCGTCTATATCTCGCCCTATTTCCGTAGCTTCGTTGCTCCCCATTTTGAAGCTGCCCTTTTCTATTCTGGAAAAAGTAAACTTTAATCCTTGTATTTCTGTATCAGGATTAAAAACGTCAGGCTTATTTTCGTTATTAACCGTTTGTGGTTGTTCGCAGGCAAGTAATATTACCGCCATAGTAGATAAAACTAAAAACTTCTTCATCATAAAAATACTTTTTTTGGGTTATTGTTATTAAAAACTTTATCAAATTCGCTATTTAAATATTACTGTTTTCGGCGTGCAAAATTATATCTGCAAACAATTTCGGACAATACCTATTTATAGTGATTTTTGCCATTAATATCTTGTTTGTGAGTAACTATATTTAACGACACAAAAGCTAATTGTACATATAGTAGGTATGCCGACAAGCAATTGACGGCTGTCTTAGTGTCTAATACGACAAACGAAAAAAGAGCAAACCTATGGAGGTTGCTCTTTTGGTCGGTTTGAACGATATGACAATTTATCAAATTTTTACCGCATCATATCCCAATATTAAGGAGTTAGACCATTTTTGTCGGATTCTTATGCGATTTGGATTAGCCTCCCCAAAAACATATTTTATGCCCTAAATTAGGTTTTTTGAATAAAAACTTCATACAACTGCTGCTTTCTTTGTAATATGTCATTAAGAAATCGGATATATCACGCTGTATTTCATAGCTTTATCTGATGGAGGTAAATTATTTTAGTTGTAGAAAATTACTCTTTCACTGCTTCGTATTCTTGCAAAACATGCCCGGTATCCCATATATGACTCATTTTGATATAATTAGGAGTAAACTCCGATATGCAAACATCCATAATTGCTATCACAGTATCACCATCGAAAAAAGCAGGTTGCATACAGCTGCCTCCATTTTGGTAGTATGAGATTTCAAAGTCGATTTTCACTACATCATATCCGTAATAGGAGTTGCCAATAATAGCACCAACAGGTAATTCAATCGTCCTTCTGCCGTTTTCGTTGATGTAAATATTCATGACGAAAGCATCATTGTCGGCAGGTGTCAGGGCGGTAAAATCCTCTACTTGCTTGACGGTTGTGCCTGTCGGGTCGTAGAATGTACGTTTGATTATACGCCATTTGCCCAACAAATCATTGGATGTCGCTTTAATA
The DNA here is from genome assembly GCA_041814825.1 of Bacteroidota bacterium. Classification (GTDB taxonomy): domain Bacteria; phylum Bacteroidota; class Bacteroidia; order Bacteroidales; family Paludibacteraceae; genus F0058. Next base: position 26,540 of record JBGXXV010000113.1, read on the forward strand.
TTCCCCGGTGGGCAGTTGCATGGGTCGGGAGTAATGTTATTTTTATTCCCGCAGCCGTTCGATAAAACAACCAATATAAACAGCAATATTATATTGGTTATTTTGGGGTTAAGCTGTTTGCCTCTATTGCCTTGTGCCTTGTCGTAGGCTTTATTGGTGCCGTTAGTGCCTTTGTTGGCATTTTGCTGATTGGCACTGTTGTTTTGTGGTGTCGTCTTTTTCATTTTTTTAATAGTATTAGGGGGTGAACAATACTTTTAATTATTTGAAACAATATATTAATAGCTAATATTAAAGCAATTAGAACATTCTTATGCCCAACCCTACATATAATTCGGTTTTGGAAAACTTACCTGTTCCGGCCAAATCGTACCCGAAAAAGAAACACCAACCGCGACTAAAATTGAATCTTGCTTGAGCATTAATCAGGTATGAGAACTTTACACCTTCTTTAAAATATCGATTTATCACAATAGGTTTGCTTTTAGTTGTATCTGCGTCAAGTGGAGCAAACTTAATATTCCCCAAGCCTATCATCGCTTTGCCCTCTAATCTAAAACCATAAAACAACTCATAAGAAAACATTGGTCCTACGGTGTATGAAGTAATTCCATAAGGGTCTTGTTTAGTGGAGTTTATCTGGAGTCCGCCTCCAAAATAGTCGTCTATCAAAATGCCGAAATCCAATCCAATCATACCGAACCCTTTTTTTGCAGGATTCAATGACGAACCGCCTCCGCCAATAACCGCCAAATAGCCCTTACGTTCACGTCGAAACACAGGAACAACATAAACAGTATCGGTTTGTGGCTCTTGCCAAGTGCCGACTTGATTGTTATTGTTGTTATTATTGTTATTATTATTTACAATGTTGTTGTTGATGATTACGGGATTATTACTTTCTTGTGTATTTTCTTTATCTCTGACCGATTCGATTTCTTCGTTTTTATAAAGTTTAGTTTCACCTGTCGGTAATAGAATCCAATAACCCTTATCGGGTTGATGTTCTATAATCTCTCCAATAACCAAGGTTCCATCTTTCAGACGTATTTCGTCAGACCACTTGCTGACTTGTCCATACATCCCAATTACAATAATAAACAATAAAGATAATGCTAAAAGTAAACGTTTTGTCATTTTTTTTATAAAGTTTAGAATTTTGCCTCCACTTTTTTGGCTATCGGCTACTCCATTTTTATGTGTTAAAAAAAAGTTTGCAAAGTTAATATATCTTTTTAGAATATGCAATAATTTTATGCGTTTATTGATTTTTTATTGCATAAAACGCAATAAAAGGAAAATTATAACAGGTTTATTTTTTATAACTTTGTGGATATGAATACAGAAAAAGACATTATCTCCAATATTTTGCAAATACGTACTAAAAAGCGGTTAACTCAAAAAGACCTAAGTATTGCATTAGGCATATCTGAGGCTACATACAACCGTATAGAAAGTGGCAAAATAACACTTTCGTACAACCATATTGCAAAAATCGCAAGAGCTTTTTCTATGTCTGTGATTGACCTTATTACGTACCCCGAAATATACTCTCCCGTCAAACAGCCTTACACGACCAAAGTCCTCGTCGAACTCGATATAAACAACGACGAGTTTGTAAAGATGGGGCTTAAAGATAAGGTACTCCAATCGCTCGGCAAATAGGCGAGGGCTGACTCTCCAATCGGGATTATTGTTTCTTATTCGGATAGTCGATAGTATAATGAAGGCCTCTGCTTTCGTGTCGAGACATCGCCTGCTTTATGATGAGATACGCCACGCTGATGGAGTTACGAAGTTCGCATATCTGAGGCGACACAACCGAACGTTTGAATAAGTTTTCGGTCTCTTCATACAATATTTCAAGCCTTACCAAAGCACGTTGCAGTCGCAGATTCGAACGCACTATACCTACATACGAACTCATTATTTGCTGTACCTCTTTGAGCGATTGTGTTATCAAGACCATCTCTTCGGTGAGTGTAGTCCCTTCTGCACTCCAATTCGGAATATCTTCTTGCCAAGTAAGAGAGTCTATTTTTGTCAAAGCATCTTGTGCCGCTGCATTGGCATACACGATTGCTTCTATCAAAGAGTTGGAGGCAAGGCGGTTGGCTCCGTGCAACCCCGTACACGAACATTCGCCACTTGCATACAGACGTTTTATTGAGGTTTGAGCATTAAGATTTACCTCAATGCCTCCGCATAAATAATGTGCCGCAGGAGCAACGGGAATAGGCTGTCGGGTACAGTCTATACCGTACTGCAACAACTTTTCGTATATTGTGGGGAAATGCTCTTTCGTGGTTTCGGGGTCTTTGCTCGTAACATCGAGATAGACATAATCACTACCGGCTTGCTTCATCTCCGTATCTATTGCTCGTGCCACTATATCACGGGGAGCCAACGACAATCTACTGTCGTATTTATGCATAAACTCTTCGCCCTTTATATCTCGCAATACAGCACCGTAACCACGCATAGCCTCTGTAATCAAAAAAGAAGGACGATTGTGGGCATGATAAAAAGCCGTAGGATGAAACTGCACAAACTCCATATCTTTTATCTTACCCCTTGCCCTATGCACCATAGCTATGCCATCTCCCGTCGCCACCAAAGGATTGGTCGTGGTTTGATATATATTGCCTATACCGCCTGTGGCAAGCATGGTAACCTTACCCAAAATCGTATATATCTTACGGCTGTCAATATCCAAGGCATACACACCGAAACACTCTATATTGGGAGTATGACGCGTTACTATCTGTCCGAGATGATGTTGGGTCAATAACTCTATCACAAAACAATGTTCGAAAACCTCTATATTAGGATGTTGGCGAACTCTTTTGATAAGAGAATTCTGTATTTCGGCTCCGGTAGAATCTTTATGATGTAGTATTCTAAATTCGGAATGTCCGCCCTCTTTATGCAAATCGAATGAGCCATCGGGAGTTTTATCAAAATCCACTCCCCACTCCAAAAGTTGCTTTATCTCTTCGGGAGCGTTGGTAACAACCTTTTCGACAGCTTTTATATCGCAAATACCATCGCCCGCAATAAGAGTGTCTTCTATATGCTTTTCGTAATTGTCGAGTATATAATTGGTTACGGACGAAATACCTCCCTGAGCCAATGTGGTATTAGCTTCGACGAGTTCGGTTTTGCACAGAAGAGCGACTTTACCTTTGTGTGCCACTTTCAGGGCAAAACTCATACCGGCAATGCCACTACCAACTACCACGAAATCAAATTTTTTCTGCATAATGATAGACTATAGATGTTTGGCTAATAGTATGCTACACACAATTAATCAACACAATACTATTGACTGTTTTTTTATAAAATAATAGGTTCAAGACTAATTAAGTTTGTATTTCCTCAAATTTTCGAGCAAAGTTAAGTATAAATTTTGATTTCTGCAATTATATCTAAACTACTTATATCTATGTTTTATGCTTATGAGTTACCAAATAATATCCACAAGTTATAAAAAAATTTCTTAGGATTGGGATATGAGCGATAAATCCAAATATTTTGCGAGGTTTCAATCCAAATTTTATCTCATAGTTTGGGTTAATAAAATAATAGGTCGATTTTGCAATTTCGAGCCCTGATGTTTTTATGATTTTTTCAAATCGCTCAATGGATATTCCTGTTTCTTTTATCTCTAATAAACCCTCTATTGTACTGTCAGTTTCTCCAAATAGTTTTAAAGCATTTTTATATATCTGTTTGGGTAAAAGGTGAAAGAAAGGTAGCTTTGAAAGTAACTTTGATTTGCAAATCTGCTGATGTCCGCCAAACGGATTTTGCCATGGCGGGAAAGCAATGAAAACCACGCTGTTGCTATGCATAAAATTTTGCAAAAACTTTATAAACCGCTCCTGATTGTGAATGTGTTCTATCACATCACGCATCATTATTAAATCATACTTGACAGAAAAGTCGTCGAAGTCATAAATGTCTTTGGCGATAAGTGTTAGGCGTGAATTGTTGGGGTGATTCTCAAAGAATAGTTTGCCTCTGTTTATTTGGTCTTTATCCAAATCTACACCCAAACATTCGCATCCCAAATCTAAAAAAGGCTTGAGGTTGCCTGCTTCTCCACAGCCAATTTCAAGAACTTTATAAGTTGGGTTAATAGAGGAGTGTTGTATGTATGTATGGGAGCACGTATTTTTCTGTTGTATAAGCTTGTTCCGAAAAATACCTCTTTCTATCTGTGTGTCTTTTTTGCATATTTCCTATGTTAAAAAAATCAAGATTAGTTAAGTAAAGATTGTCTTCGCTCAACTAATCTTAAATCAAAATAATATTATCTACTTCTTTTTCCAACCGTCTTTCAGAGTTACCGTTCGGTTAAAAACCAAATTTCCACCTTTTGAGCCCGTATCGACACAGAAGTAACCCAAACGGGTAAATTGAAACTTATCCCCTTGTTTAGCCTCTTTTAAGCAAGGTTCCACCTTACAGCCTTTCAATACCTTTTTTGAATCGGGATTGATAAGAGAACGGAAATCGCGATCGTCGTCAGAAGGATTTTCGACCACAAAAAGCCTGTCATACAAACGTACTTCGGCATCAATGCAGTTATGAGCAGATACCCAATGAAGGGTTCCTTTAACCTTACGGTTTGCCTGAGGCATACCGCTCTTGGTATCGGGGTCGTATGTACAGTATATTTCGATTATATTGCCCGCCTCATCTTTCTTGACATCGTTACACTTTATGATGTAAGCATTTTTCAGACGCACCTCTTTATCCGGCGACAGTCGGAAATAGTCCTTTGGGGGATTTTCCATAAAGTCGTCTCGTTCAATGTAGATATTGCGAGAGAACTCTATCTGACGCATACCTGCATCGGGGTCTTCGGGATTGTTTTCGGCAAGCAAAACCTCTGTTTGATTTTCGGGATAATTGGTAATCACAAGCCGTATGGGATTCAATACTGCCGAGACACGTTGGGCGGTCTTGTTCAAATCGTCCCTTATGGCAGACTCCAACAGAGAGATATCATTCAACGCCTCAAATTTCGTATAACCTATTTTATCAATAAAATTACGTATGGACTTTGGCGTATAACCTCTCCGACGAAGTCCGCAAATAGTAGGCATACGCGGGTCGTCCCAACCCGTCACCAACCCTTCGTCAACAAGTTGCAACAATTTACGCTTGCTCATAACGGTATATGTCAGGTTCAATCTGTTGAATTCCCGCTGCTTTGGGCGATAGTTGCTATCTGCAAACTGGTCTATGTACCAATCGTACAACGGGCGATGTACCTCAAATTCAAGTGTACATAAAGAGTGTGTTACTCCCTCGAAATAATCGCTTTGTCCATGAGCGAAGTCGTACATAGGATATACTTTCCAATCGTAGCCTGTACGATGGTGCGGGTGCGATGTAATGATACGGTACATTATTGGGTCGCGAAAGTGCATATTGGGGTGAGCCATATCTATTTTTGCCCTCAATACCATTTTGCCTTCGGCTACCTCTCCATTTGTCATTTTTTCAAACAAATCCAAATTCTCTTCGACCGAACGATTCCTGAAAGGGCTATCTGTACCGGCTACGGTAGGCGTGCCTTTTTGTTTTGCTATCTCCTCTGAGGTCTGTTCGTCAACGTATGCCTTGCCCTCTTTGATAAAACGTATGGCAAGGTCGTGCAACTGCTTGAAGTAATCGGAAGCATAATATACGTTTGCCCACCGAAATCCGAGCCATTCTATATCCTCTTTTATGGAATCCACATACTCAACATCTTCTTTTACCGGATTTGTGTCGTCAAAACGCAGATTGCAGGTACCGTTATACTTTTGTGCAATACCGAAATCGAGGCATATCGCCTTGGCATGCCCTATATGCAGATAACCGTTCGGTTCGGGCGGAAATCTGGTTTGAATTCTGCCGTCATTGAGTCCCTGTTGCAGGTCTGCTTCTACTATCTGTTCGATAAAATTCAAAGACTTTTTGTCTTGCTCCGATGTTAAATTTGTCATTTGTCGCTGTTGTTAAAATTAGATTTACAAAGATACAATATTTTTTATACAGAAAGATATTGTAAAAAACTTTGAAAGACCATCATTTTTTTCTCTCTCAAATATTCCTTATCGGTCTTCTTATGTCGAGAACGAGCATTGTCTGCTTCATAAGAGAACTATTTTGGGGACAAAAACAAATATACATAAAAAACTAAGACACAATTTAATTATTTATAAAATAGTTTGAATAATATAAACCTTTTATTATCTTTGCAGTCAAAATTACGTATAAACAATATTTTTATAAACTATAAATCAATTTTTATTATTATGAAAAAAATACTTTTGTTATCGTTGATGGCTATATGGACATTCTCCGGATTTGCCCAATGGGACGATGTCTATTATGTGCCTAAGAAAAAAGATAAGGCAAGCTACACTTCAAACAAATCCAATTCGAATAGCTCAAATACTTCTGTCTCTAATTATAATAACGACGATTATTATGAAGAAGGTTTCTACGAAAGACAGATAAAAGCGGCAAACGGCAACAATTCGGTTACTATCATCGAAGAGAAGACAAATAATGTCTTGGGGCTGCCAAACGGGACGTATGAAGTAGAGGTCGACAGATATTCGATTCATTCGCTATACAATGAATTCGACGATATTACCAATATTTATAACCTTAGTAGCGGGTATTATACTATATATGTAAACGACGAATCTGTTGTGATACAACCGACCGGCAGAATCTACTATGCCAACAGCTATTACAACTACTACGGTTATTGGGATTATCCGTATTATTGGGACTACTGGGGTCGTCCGTATCGTTATTGGAGTTATCCTTCTTGGTATTGGTACTCCTCTCGTTTCTATTGGGATTACGACTACTATTGGGGTTGGGGATACGGCTATCCTTGGGGCTATGGTGGATATGGCTATTGGTGGTGGCATAACGACTATTACAGCAACAACTACTATACAAGAATCCAAAACCAAATGGATAGACGTAGAACCGGAGAGTACCGAACCGCTTCGGACAATTATAGACGCTACACCTCGGCAACACGAACCAACGGAATGCTCGACAACAGGCGTACAGCCACCTCTAATAGCAGCAGAGACAATAGCAGTGTACGGCGTCCTGTCGGCATCTCAAACGACAGAGTAATCATACGAGACAACAGTTCTCGCGGGTCAACCATCGGAGACAGCCGCTCAATTTCGGGTTCGGACCGCACAAGGAGTTCCGGCACCACTATTCGTACGCAAGACAACTCACGAGGTAGTACAACGGACAGACGAAGCTCTTCGGTTACTAACGACAGAAGTAGAAGTTCGAGTTCGAGTATTCGCATACAAGACAACTCATCGAGGTCTTCGTCGTCGAGGTCTTCGTCGAGTAGCAGTTTTTCGACTCGCTCCTCATCGTCGAGCAGTTCATTTGGGTCATCGAGCGGTAGTACTCGTTCTTCTTCGAGTTCGTCATCAAGAGGAGGCGGTGGCTCTTCGAGCAGCGATAGAAGACGCTGATACCGAGCTAACTTTTTAGTATAAATTTTATTTAGACGAAATGATATGAAAAAGATATTTTTTGCAATCATATTGATATTATCAGCTTTCACGGCAAAAGCACAAAGCATTTTCGATTTCCCGGGTTTGACCACACCTACCATTAACGGAACGGCTCGTTATATGTCTATGGGAGGTAGCTTTGGGGCGTTAGGCGGCGATGTGTCGGCTATTACCGACAATCCGGCTACGTTAGGCATATTTCGTAGCAACGAATTGAATTTTTCGACAAACTTACAATATACCACTACAAAATCGGATTGGGGTGGCATATCGCTTACGGACAACCGAACGAAATTTAATATAAATAACCTATCGTGGGTAACCTATTTCCCTTCTTATAATGAGTCGGGGTATCTGAATTCAAACTTTAGCTTTAGCTTCAATAAGCTGAAAAGCTTCAACAGACGAGCTGTCTTCAAACATAACGCTCTTGACAATTCGCTTTCGGATTTGATGGTAGATATTACCAATGGATTGTACGAGACCGATTTGGAAAAATTACCCGATGCTTATTCGAACAATAAAGTAGCCTATTTGTCGATACTTGGATATCACGGATATCTAATTAACCCTACAACAACAGGAGGCAATCAGTGGGCAAGTGGAGTAATAGGTGTTCCTGCGGCATCTTATCGACTCAACGAGTGGGGATACCTAAATGATTATAATTTCACATATTCGGGCAATGTCAACGATGTTTTCTATTTTGGGATAGGTGTATCGCTACAAGATTATTACAGAGTAACACAGACTTATTACGGAGAGGTGTTTTCGAATGGTAATTTTGACCTTACTACCACAACTCTTCAAAATGGGTCGGGGATTAACTTTAATTTTGGACTTATAGCAAGGTTGAGTCCGAATATTCGATTGGGAGCATCACTAAAAACTCCCACATCGTTCTCTTTTACCAACAAGCAATTTACAACGCTAACATCGGACATAGCAGCTGCGGGTAGAAAGATGGTAATAACCGTGCCGGACGACAAAAAAGGTATATGGGACTATGACTACACCTCTCCTCTAAAAGCTCAGTTTAGTGCAGGCTTTATCGTTGCCTCCAATGCGGCGATAAATATAGATTATGTTTTGACCGACAACAAGATCCAAAAATTCAAACTTGACGGAGATGCAAATCCGTTCAAAAACGAAAATATAGATTTCAAACAATATTCGCAATTGACACACACAATAAAAGTCGGAGCAGAGGCAAAAGTTACCTCAAACGTCAAACTACGCGGCGGATTTGCTTATATTACATCACCAATGTCTGCCGAGGCAAAAAAGAATATTCTGAACAACACAATACAGACCGATATGGAATACTTTATAGACAACACCCAGCTATACGGAACGTGCGGTATCGGGTTCAACTTCAACAACATATTTCTTGATTTTGCTTATGTTTATAATCGCCAAAATCAGATATTTACTCCTTTCGAGATGTACAAAAATACAATAAAAGGAGATATTACAAACAATTATCATAACATAGTAGCTACAATAGCAATAAAGTATTGAAAAGCAATCAAAAAAAAACAGCCGACCTTTAAGTAAAAAGGGTCGGCTGTTTTGTCATTGTCACTGTCCGATAAAAAATTGACGTTAATATGTAATGCCTTAATATACATAAATATATATGCTTTTGTTATGAAAGGGGCTTATCTTTTGTGTTTGTCTATCGGGTTATTATGAGGTTTTCCCAATATTCCACATTAGAAAGAAAAGACATGAGGCTATCGGAATGTTTTAACATTTCATTGGGGCTGTCTGCCCCGGACCCCGACATACTTTTCTTGTCTTGACACAAGAAAAGTATGCA
>JBGXXV010000114.1:0-18081 GCA_041814825.1 Bacteroidota bacterium
GCCCAACCCACACCGCAAGAAAAAGAGATGAACGATATGTGGGAAAATCCTGTCAAAAAGCCATATAAAACGATTGACAACAAACCCCGTCCGACGATAATCATTGCGAATGGAGATGCGGGAAATATGTCGTACCAGCAATTACACCACGCACAATTCTTCACAAGCAAAGGCTACAATGTGGTAACTTTCGATTGGCGTGGCTTCGGAGAAAGCAGTGAATGGGAAATGGACTCTAATTATGTTGTATATTCCGAATTGTTGATTGATTATGACGCTGTGATAAAAGAAGTGCTAAAACAAAAAGAAGTGGATAAAAACAGATTGGCGGTTTTCGGTTGGTCAACAGGTGCATATCTTTCTATGGCGGCAGCAAACAAGTATGAAAACGTTAAGGCTTTTGTAGCCATTGGGTTGATGACCTCTTTTGACGAAGCTATACCGGTGGTGATGAAAGCTAAAAACAAAGATGAAAGTAATTTGATAGTGCCCGATGATTATCCGAAAGAGTTACAACCTATCAACTTGGCTCCAAGATGGAATAAAGCAACATACCTAATAGTCGGCGAAAAAGATGACCGCACACCTATTTGGATGAGTGAAAAGATATATTCATTGCTTTCCGTAAAAAAAGAACTATGGATAGTAGCAGGTGCAGAACACGGCGGAATGAAAGGACCTTTAAGGGATTTCGACTTATTTCACAGCAATGTGTTAAACTTTTTAGAAAGGAATTTATAAAAGAATGCCAGCCACTAACACGGGCTTTGTGTAAGAGGGCTGATGTGAAAACTTGGGCTTTGATTTCTCGGACAGTCTATATCTTATACAATCATATCTCCAAATAATATTTATATCTCACTTAATAGTTTCACTCCGACAAAGTCAAATTTTTCTTAAAAAAAACAAAATTTCGACACAAAATTTTTACTATCTTTGCGATTATGAGTTTTTAGACAAATGGAGTGCAGAGAAAAGCCCAAAACACAAAAACACAAACTATACCTGCTGCATACGCACAACAACTTTTCATTAAATTTGATAACATTATGACTAAAAAATTTTTATTTCTGATTATTTTATTGTTTTCAACAACATTCTCATTTGCCCAAAACTGTGATTGCAAAACCAACTACGAATGGGTAAAAAAAACTTTTGAAGAAAACGACGCCGGTTTTCAATATATTATAAAGACCAAAGGCGAAATAGCATACGCAGAACACAATAAAAGAATTTGGGACAAAGTACAAAACGCAAAAACACTTACCGAATGTACTCCTATTTTGTACGAATGGCTTACTTTCTTTCGTTCGGGGCATATTGGAATAATAATTAATGAGCAAATATCACAAACCGATACGGTAAAATCAAAAGACATATTATCTGATTGGGAAACTTACACTATAAAAACAGAAGTTTTCAAAAAATATTTAGATAAAAAAGAGAACGCAGATTATGAAGGAATTTGGGAAACCGAACCATACAAAATAGGTATCAAAAAAGAAGGCGATAAATATATTGGATTTATTGTGGAATCCGGTGTGAAAACTTGGAAAAAAGGACAAGTAAAACTGAGATTCAGCATCACAAAAGACAAAGCAAACTCTGTTTTTTATATGAGGGACTATTTCGCGGTGGAATCCGATATTGTGAAAATGACAGGAAAAAATTATTTACAAATAGGAGACATCAAACTTTCAAGGCTTTATCCTAAAATTGAGGACGAACCTCAATATATCCAATATTTCAAATCGATAAATGCAAGTAAACCGTATATAGAAAAATTAAACAAGACAACACTATATTTCCGAATTCCTTCGTTTGATATTCGTTATAAGAAAGATATTGACAGTGTGCTGAACGTAAACAAAGAAGAGATACTCGCAACAAAAAACCTAATCATTGACATTAGAAATAACGGTGGTGGAAGCGACGCATCATACAGTACAATCATACCTTACTTATACACAAATCCTATCCGAATAGTCGGGGTCGAATTCCTTTCTACAAAACTCAACAATCAAAGAATGTTGGATTTTATCAACAAACCCGAATGGGGATTTGATGAAAATAGAAAAAAATGGGCGAAAGAGGCATATGATAAATTAGAAAATAAGTTAGGGCAATTTGTGAATCTAAGCGAACATACCGTTTCAGAAAATAAAAAGGATACTATCTATCCCTTTCCTCAAAATGTCGGCATCATTATTAACGAAGCCAATGGTAGTACTGCCGAACAGTTTCTGTATGAAGCAAAACAAAGTAAAAAAGTGAAACTCTTCGGTGTTACTACGTTCGGCGTATTAGATATTTCTAATATGTATTTTGTGGAATCACCTTGTAAAGAATTCCAATTAGCATATTCACTTTCAAGAAGTATGCGGATACCCGAATTTACTATTGATGAAAAAGGGATACAACCGGATTTCTATTTGGATAAAAGCATTCCACAGCACGAATGGACAAACTATGTAAACAAAATATTAAATGAGCAATAAGATTGCCTGCATGAAAAACACGGACTAAGGAATTGACTAAACAATCAGAGAAGACAAACGGCGTTGGGGGAAAACTTAACGCTTCTCCCCCAAAAAAAATTAACCCCTTTGAAATAGTTTTTTTACATCAATTTTTGGGGATAATACCTCAATTTTTTTTGGGTGTTTGGATATCATACTTGGGAAACACTACCGCATTTTTCTAATTGAATTTACCTAATATCACTGTTCAATAAAAATGGACTCCCTTTTTGTACAGAGGAGTCCATTTCAAAATAATGTGATTGTCGTTTTTAACGGGCTGATACCGATGTCGAACGAGAGGAAACGGTAAATGTACGCGAGCTACCTCCGCTATATGTGCCATTGGTGGTATAATAACCCTTTACCGCCGTACCGCCGGTAATAGAACCTCCATACTGTATAGTGTATGTACCATTGGTAATCAAAGGGTTGGTGTATAGCACCACCATTCCACCCGAACTACCGCCACCGGGACCACCGCCCGATGTCGAAATCGATGGCAGTTGCATCATCATTATCACCGTACCTGACGAGTTTTTTATACAGATAGCCGAACCCGATGTAGCACTAATATTCAGGTAGTTTTGTGATGAAGTACTTGTACTGGGAGTGCTTGTAGAGCCTCCTGTACCTACGGCTATACCGCCGGTTATGGCGAAATTGCTTTGGTCGCAATCGAAACCGGCTTCGGGTGCTCCGGCTCCGTTAGCCACGGTCAATCCGCCCGAAACCGAAAGAGTGCCGTTAGAGTCAATGGCATCATTTCCACTCGACGACAAAAACAGACTTCCGCCCGAAATATTAAGGGCTGTTGTTGCATTTATACAGTCATCAACGGTAGTCATGGTAACTTGTCCGCCCTTTATGTACATAATGCTTTTACTTTCCAATCCCTCACCTCCGTCGGTAGTACAAGTAATAGTTATAATACCGCTGTTTACGGTAAGGTTACCTTCCGATTTTACAGCTTTGGGATTTGCCTAGTCGGCATTGTCGCCACTGCCACTTACCCAAAATTTGGCTCCCGAAGTATTTACCGTCAATGTAAGCAAATCGTTACTTGCATTGAGTACTCCCAAGGTAAGCACAGAGTCGGCAGAGACACCTTTACCGGCGGTACCTGTACTGTTGCAAGTAATATTTCCTTGATTCAGATAAATATTTGCATCGCTTTTAATGGCACAAGCCGAATAACTGTCCGATGCTCCCGATTCGTTGATATATGTGGCACCGTTGCCATTGGTTGTAATATTGATTGTTCCTCCGTTGACTGTTATGTTGCCGTCCGAAGATATACCCTTACCGCCATTATTGGTCGAGGTACAGGTGATGGCAAGCGTACCGCTGTTCATCACAAAAGCACCATCGGTTTTTATACCGCTACAATACGAGGGGTCGTAGCCACTGCCCGATGCTTCGAGAATAACATTACCCGATGCGGTAATATTTACCGTTGCCCCGTTGATATTGACATCGGCAGACGATTTTAGTCCTTTACTCTGGTCGCCCGAGGCAACAACGGTAATAGTACCACCGTTTGCATTGATAGTAGTACCCTTGATTCCTTTCGTATCTGCCTCGCTTGCCGTAATGGTAGCGGTTCCGGCGTTGATATTTACGGTATTGTCCGTATCTATCCCATCACCCGAAGGAGTAAGTGTTACCGTTCCCCCTGCCTGAGTGTAGTCGGCAGCGTGTATGGCATCGGAAGCAGCCGTCGGAACGTTTATATTACCGCTATTTAGGGTAATAGTACCACTTGATAATAGAGCGTGTTTTTTATATCCGCTTATCTGCATAGTACCGCTTCCCTCTATATTGGCTCCTCCTACAGCTATGAATGCCGCATTTGACGTACCGCTGCTACTGTCGGCAAATTTGCTGGTAGTGCCTTTTGCCAAAAATATGGTATGTACGGCTGTTCCTGTGAGGTTTACGGCTGCCCCCGAAAGATTGGTCATATCAACTCCGCCAAAGACAAATCGGGCAGGCTGATTACTCGATACTGTAAGAGAGCCGTTGGTGGTGGAGCCGAGTATATTGTACTCTATCCCGGATACGGTAGTAGTAGAGGTAACCGTCACGTGTCCGCTTGCCTCGGTAATAGTAATACCCGACGCCGAATACGGATTGACAACGGTGGCACTGCTTCCGTTGAATATGATATAAACTTTATCTGAGGCAGCGTTGGTAAATACAATGCTGTCCATACTCGTAACAGGTATTTCGAAATCTACCGACGGTTGATAAATAGCAGCATTGCTGTTTGCAAACTTTACACTGTCGATATCCGAAATCGATTGGTCGTAAAGGACTTCGGACCCGTTGTATATGGTCATAACGTTTTGGGCGTTCACCTGCGATACGGCAAAAGCCATCACCACTGCCAATATGTATTTTAATGCTTTCATTTCTTTATTAATTTAATGGTTTCCAAATTGTTGAAGCGTACAAAATATGTACCTGATTTTATGTGCGAAATATTTATCTTCTCGCCCGAACTGTATCTGCCGTTGAGCACCTCTCTTCCTTGCACATCGAAAATAGATACGGCAAAAACCTCTGTGGTATTGGCGTGTGTAAACGACAATATGTCATCTGCGGGGTTTGGATAAATCATAAACCGGGAAATAGCATCGGGCGTCTCCTCAATCTTGTTTGTACTCTGTTCGAATACAATCTTTTTGATGTCAGCCACAGCTATGCTCCGAACGGTAGCAGAAGAGGCGGTAAGTATCATCAGGTTGTTACCCGAAAAATAGAGTTTACCGCTACTTTGGATAGTGTATTCCACTTGCGTGTTGTCCGAATACACTACGGATAACGTCGTCTGTGCCACAGCAAAAAATGGCATCAGACCCATGACTATTATAAAAATAGCCCTCATCTTGTTGAATTTCACTTTCATTTTTTTTAATAATTGCGGATTAATAAAATTGTTAATTATATAGAAGCACCATTGAGGTGCCTTTTTCTTGTTGATTAATAACTGCCGTATTAGAGTTTGGTAAGAAGTTCGGGGTAAAATTTATTTTTTACCACACCAAAATTGGGTTCTATTTTCAGCAGTTTTTCGTAGAGGCTTTTGGCTGTTTTGTGGTTGTCGGCTATTTTTTCGTAGTCGTTAGTGAGTGTCTCCCATTCCAACGTTTGACGTCGTTGAGAATATAGGCGGTATATTGACTTATAGGTAATTTATTTTGGGGAGAACCGACATTCGGCAATAGCATTATGCCCGTTGGTATAAGGTAAAATATTGATTTCATAAGAGGTATATCTAAAAAGTATATAATATTGTTTCTTGGAGCAAAGATATACAAAAAAATGATACGACAAACAGAAATGTAAAAAAGTTTTACACAAAATACTGTTTTGCATATTAATAAATAGTACCCTCCTCATTAAATGAATATTGTTTAACTATTGTTTAAATATTTTGGCTACTAAATAATTAATCCGCCGAATACTCATCAACATTGTAATACAACAGCGGTTATCAAAACAAATGTTTTGTAGTTTTCAAATCAGCAAGACAGGGAAGATGAAACCTCACGATTCGAAATATCTCTGTATAAGTATTCAAACACTACCCCAATTCATTATTTCCTCTCGATTATTTTCCCATTATTCAAGATATAAACAGTTTTCTTTTCGTTATACGACTCGTTGCCTTTTTCGTCTGTTTCCATTGATTTATATTGCATTATAATCTTATCTTCCACACCTCCTTTGTCTTTTGGGAAAATATAAACAGACTCTTCGTAGTATCCTTCTTCGCCTACACTGTATATCGCGGGTAAATCTATAAAATTATTATTTGACCAAAGCAAATAATAAGAGACTTTGCCCAAACCGCAAGCAGCTCCGGAGATACCTGCATAAACAATATTATCTACCCCACCAACTCCCCTGTTGTCATATATATGAAAATAAACCGCTCCCAAACTTTCGCCACTGGTTATAAATTTGTATTGACTAATTACTTTATCGTTGGCAATGGCTATAATTCGCATATCGATTACTTTATTATCATCTACGGATATAACACCCTCTGCACCAATCAGAAAATCAATGTTTTTGTGTCGCCTATAACCGATACACAGGTTTGCTCCCCATATATAGCCCGATTTCAATTGATTATCTTTGCGGTATTCGACTTTGTACCAGTTTGCACTATATAGCGAATCTTTATCGTAACTTACCGCATCTATTGCCTTTGTTACCATTACCGTTTGTCCCATATTCAAGACGTCTATTTTGCGGCTTTTTATGTCGGGCATATCATAAATATTCGATTTATCGACAAAAATTTTCTCTTCGGCACCTTCTTCAAAATCATGGACATATCTAAAATTTTCATACTCTTCTGTGTTATTCAAGCTGTCTTGCTCGGACTTATATAACGATGCCATCGCTTTTACTTCTCCTAATAAAGCAATTGATAACCCCCAAAGGCTTATAAAAACAAAAATTATTTTCATATTGGCTGAATTTAAAAATGATTATAAAAAGTTACTCTTTATCTGTTATCAAAATTTTGGTTTCAAAAACGGTGTTTTGCTTTTTTTATTACCTTTGCAATAGAAATGAGTTGTTCTCTAACCTCAGCGGGTTTACTGCTGTTTAGATAACTTCTCGTTTTTATTTTATATTCTACTCAAATTTAATGGATTTGGCGGGCGATATTTGGGTAATTATCTGCGACGGCAATACCATTATGGCTATCGACAATACGAATACCGCTACGTTGAGCAGGGCTATCCACCAAAGGTTGATGGCAACAGGCACAAAATCGGTGTAGTAATACTCCGGATTTAGAGGTATTATGCGGAAATATTTTTGGAGCAACACCGCAAGTAGCCCTATTAGGTTGCCCCAAAACATACCACGAGCAACGAAAAACAGGGCATTTAGTACAAATACTTTGCGTATATCTCTGTTTTTCATACCCAAAGCTTTGAGTATGCCAATGGTTTGGGTCTTTTCGAGTATTATTATCAACAGCCCCGAAATCATATTAAAACCGGCCACAGCCATCATCAGTATCAGAATGATATATGCATTGATGTTGAGCATTTCGAGCCAATTGAATATCTGCGGGTATAGCTCTTTGATTGACTGAGTGTTGTATATTAGACGGTTGTCGTCGAACTTATTACCCACTATCGACTCTATTTCGCCGGTGGTCTGCTCCAAGAGGTCGAAGTCGGAGAGCATTATCTCTACCGAACTTATCCGGGTGCTATCCCATTGGTTGAGGCTCTGTATAACGGACAAGTTGCAGATTACAAACAAGTTGTCGAACTCCGAAAAGGTAGTGGCATACACACCTACAATGCGGAATTTGCGTGCTCGCACCTGTTGTTGGAAAAAGTATGCAAAAATATCATCTCCAAGCCTGATATTAAGCTGTTTAGCCAATTTGTCCGAAATTAAAATATTGTTTCGATTTTCTGCCCGAGTAAAATCCAATACAGAACCTTCGACAAGATTTTTTTTGTAAAAACTCCAATCGTAGTTTTCATTTACACCTTTGAAAACAACACCTTTAAAGTTGTTGTCGGTTTTGATAATTCCCGGTTTGGTTACAATCGGCTCTATCTTGCTTACCGCAGGTATCCCTTTGAGAGAGAGATTCGTAAGACTGTCTATCGTAATAGGTTGGCGGTCGAACGAAGAGCTACCGCTATACGAAGATATCTGAACGTGAGAGCCAAAACCTACAATCTGTGCCCTCACCTCACGCTTAAAGCCAATGACAACGCTTATAGCCACTATCATAACAGTAAGCCCGACAGTTATACCGAATGTAGCTATATTGATACTCGACCGTTTTCGTGTTTTATTCTTAGAACGGTTCGCCCCAAAACGTTTTGCCAAGAAATATGAAAAACTCATATTGTATTAGAGGATAGATATTTAACGTATTGCAAACGGTTTTTCTGTGTTTATCTGTTTTAACTCCAAAAACTTGTTGTCAATATTGAACCTTACCATACTTTTCCCCAACAATCTATCCTCTTATCATACTCTTTTTTGTGGTTGATTATCGTCTTTTCAATAGTCGTTGAGCAGACTCTGCAGCCACAATAAGACCTCCTGCCGACATAATTATATCTTTGAGTACCAATCGTCCCGCACCTGACAGATATGGAAAACCAAATTGTGGAGTAGGCATATCTCCACCCAAATTAGGCACATATACTTCGGGGGTGGTAACAAGAAACGAAAGCGTTACTATCGACATACCGAAAGTAAGCAATCCGCCCAAAACACCGATTTTGGGCGACCAAATACCCAATAGTGTCAATAACCCGATGATACAGATAAATGTCCCTAAAGCATAAGAGAATGTATAAGTACCGTTTTGCTTGTGCCACTCGATATTTTTGGCTACCATTTTACCTTCGGGGTTTTTGTGTAGCGTGTATTCGGCTACCATTTCGCCCTTTTCGTTGGGGGCAGTTTTGCCCGAATTGTTATAGAAAAAAGACATAAAAGGGCTGTTAGTCACAAACGGCACTATACCGTCGGCTTCGTACTGAAACGCCTTTAAGCCACCAATCCAAGCCATTACAATGAATATTGCAATACGAATGTAATTAATAAAATAACGCTGACTATTTGCCAAAAAATTGAGTAAGTTATCTAATAAATTCTTCATTTTTAATCTATTAATTTAGTTCAATAAATTTGTTTTTATTTAAAATTTTAAGCAAAGATATATATTATTTTTTTAACTTGCAATAATTTTGGGACAATGGATTTGCGTTTTTTCTCGACAAAGCTATATTATAGAATTTATAATCCACCATCGACAAATCATTAAATATGGTATATTTGAAACTTTTTTGTAATTTTGCCTCTCAACAATATAAACCATTTGTAAGGATTATGTACGAAGTAGAAAAAGTATTACCTTTCGACGAGAACAACACCCCGAAGAGCACACAGATTGCACAGATGTTTGACGAGATAGCCCCACAATACGACACTCTCAACCACACTATGTCGATGAATCTCGACAAACGTTGGCGACGCATAGGGCTCAGAGCATTGAGCGACCTAAAACCGCAAACGGTACTTGATGTAGCCACAGGTACGGGCGATTTGGCAATTGAAGCCTATCGAGTACTTCGTCCGCAAAAAATATTGGGAGTAGATATTTCGGAAAATATGATGAATGTGGCAAAAAAGAAAGTACTCGCTCTCGGACTACAAGATATAATCGACTTCGACAAACAAAAATGCTGTTCGCTGACGCTCGAAAGCAACTCGTTCGATGCAATAACGGTTGCTTTTGGGATACGTAACTTCGAAAACCTCGACCTTGGACTACAACAAATGTTGCGGGTGCTACGCCCCGGCGGACGATTGCTGATACTCGAACTATCGACACCGGAAAATTTTCCCATAAAACACGGATACAAAGTTTACTCTAAAATGATACCGCTATTAGGCAAATTATTTGCAAACAACAAAGCGGCGTACGGCTATCTGCCAAAATCAATATCTGCCTTTCCTCAAAATCGTGAAATGTCCGATATTATTAGAAAAAACGGTTTCGAAGACGTGAGCTTCCGCAAACTCTCGTTTGGTATATGTACAATGTACTTGGGCAACAAAGGTAAGTAACGAACCGACTTTTTTGAGTAATTGACAAAAAAATAAAAACCCTCGAACCAATCAAGGGTTTTATTTTTTTGTACAACGATAATTGTCCGATAACAAAGGCACAATTTACTCAACACCCTGTCCGCCAAACTCCATTAAATAAGCTTTGATAAACGCTTCGAGGTCGCCGTCCATGACGGCATTAACATTAGATGTCTGGTAGTTGGTGCGATGGTCTTTTACACGTCTGTCGTCGAATACGTAAGAACGTATCTGACTACCCCACTCTATCTTTTTCTTACCGGCCTCGACGCGTGCCGTCTCGGCATTGCGTTTTTCGAGTTCGAGTTCGTAGAGTTGCGACCGTAGCAGTCGCATAGCGTTATCCTTATTACCGAATTGCGAACGGCTTTCGGTATTCTCTATCACTATCTCGTCGGGCTGCTCGGTAACGGGGTTTATAAATTTATAGTGCAATCTTACACCAGTCTCTACCTTATTTACATTCTGCCCGCCCGCACCGCTCGAACGGAACGTATCCCACGATATATTGGCGGGGTTTATCTCTATCTCTATACTGTCATCGACAAGCGGCGTTACAAAGACCGACGAAAACGAGGTCATACGTTTGCCCTGAGCGTTATATGGCGATACACGCACCAAGCGATGTACTCCGTTTTCGCTCTTTAAATAGCCGTAAGCATAGTCGCCCTCAATCTGAATGGTAACGTTTTTGATACCTGCTTCGTCGCCTTCGAGAAGGTTTACTATCTCGGCTTTGTAACCGTTTGCTTCGCTATAACGCAGGTACATACGCATCAACATCGAAGCCCAATCCTGTGCCTCGGTGCCTCCTGCTCCGGCAACGATTTTGAGCACTGCCCCAAACTTATCGCCCTCGTTGCGTAGCATATTTTTAAGTTCCAACCCCTCGATAAAACCGAGTGTCTTGGTGTACTGTTCGTCGAGTTCTTGCTCGGACAACATATTCTCTTTGAAAAAATCGTAACTGATGCCGAGCTCCTCGACCGATGTTTCGACCTGTCGGTAAGCATCGAGCCACATTTTTATACCTTTTACCTTACGCATCTGCTCCTCTGCCTCTTTTTGGTTGTTCCAAAAGTCGGGAGCTTGTGTTCGTAACTCTTCCTCTTCGAGTTGTATTATCTTCGAGTCGATCTCAAAGATACCTCCTCAGCGCCTCTCTCCTGTCGGACAACGCCTTAATCTGCTCTTGTGTAGTCATTTTTTTGTTGATTATTATTTTTTTGTGATAAATTATCTTTCGTATCGTCGAAATCGTAATGCCTTTTGGGATTTTTGGGAAACCATCCTTTGCGTACCCTTTCGGCTTGTGCTTTTATCTCCAATATACTCCATAGAGAACTAAAACCGAGTATGGCGAATATTGCCGACATAAATACGGTATTCGACCAATAGGCAAGCACCAAGAATATAACGCCCATAACAAGAAAAGCCCACCAAATTTTTGTACCGAAATAATATTCGGCTTTGATGACAAGAGGATGAAACACTCCTATTATCAAAAAGGTAAGCCCTCCTATTACAATCCCCTGTATTTCGGGCTTTTGCAAAAACTCTAACATCACAATTTGTTTCGATTAAATAAAGTTACAAAGATAGACAAAAGTTCTGATTTTGCGATTAGCCTATTTTTCGTTGAAAAGACAAACTGCTATTCAAAATTCATAATTTGCTTAACACTAAGAGTGTATAACTCAAAACTATTTTGTACCTTTGCAAAATAACATAATTTAAAATATTTTTCTATGAAAAGGACATATTTAATAATATTATTGGCTGTATTAGCCGTAAGCGGTTGCAGGACAAAATACACATCGATGAAGACAACCAATACCACTACTCCCGCCTCTCACACTTTGACCGTAAAAGAAATAGTCAAACAGCACTCTGCATCAAACTCCGAAATTCTCTTTCTCAATATATCCGACGCAGAAGCAAAATATAAAAACGAAGAGAAAAACTATTCCGTAAAAATGACAATAAAGATTATCAAAGACAAAGAAATTAACATTTCGGTTTTCCCTCTTTTAGGTATCGAGTTGTTTAGGCTGAGGTTTACGCCTGAAAGATTTTATATATTCGACAAATTCAATCGTCAATATTGCGACAACTCATATCAATATTTTTCAAAAATGCTCAAAACCGAAATATCATACAAAGATATTGAAGCTCTATTGACCAACAAACTATTTAGCCTCGACCACAGTAATAGCATAGACGAAGCATACACATCGACTCAATTAGAAGACAGATTTTTGCTTACATCCAAACAAAATTTCAATAACTACAAGCATATATTTGAGATTTCGCCCGACTATATGTTGTTTTCTACCATTCTAAAAGACATTGCCACAAATGCTCTGAAAGTGGATTACTCAATGTTTAAGGTAATAGATAAAATACTTTTCCCCACTACAATAGAGCTAAAAACAGATTTGCCGAAAGACAATTTTGAACTTAAAATAGATGTAAAAAAGATAGAGATAAACAAACCTTTTGAGACAAACAGTGTTGATTTCGATCGCTATTCAAAAGTAGAGTGCAGTCAAATACTTTAATAAACAATCAATTAATTTATTTTATATTTT
Source organism: Bacteroidota bacterium (assembly GCA_041814825.1). Classification (GTDB taxonomy): domain Bacteria; phylum Bacteroidota; class Bacteroidia; order Bacteroidales; family Paludibacteraceae; genus F0058. The sequence goes on from JBGXXV010000114.1 coordinate 12,770, forward strand.
TAGACAATAGTTTGTAAATATGTTAAAAAGAATAATTTTAACTATATTAGCTGTCATATATGTAGTTGTCGGCGGAGTAAATGCCCAATCGGTAAAAGAGCTCGAAGCACAAAAGAGAAAAGCACAACAGAAATTAGATGCCACCCAAAAGCTACTGAATGACACCAAAAAATCGCGAAAAGGGACAGAAAAAGAGCTAAATCTGCTTACTCGCTCGATTAAAGAGACCAACAACTTGATTTTCTCAATTAATTTGGAGATAGAGGGACTCAACCGCGACATTACAAACCTTACGTCCGAAAAAAATAATCTGGCTCAAAGGCTCGAAAAAACCAAACAAGAGTATGCAAAGATGATTGCTACCAACTATGTCTTTAAGAGGCAGTTTTCGCCGGGTTTGTTCATATTTTCGTCCAAAACATTTAGTCAGGGGCTTCGCAGAGCAAGATATTTGATGGAGATGTCAAATTATAGAAAAGAACAGGTATTGGAGATAAAAAGTCTAACTAAATCCATCGTAGAAAAAGAGAATCAACTGTACAACTATGTTAGTCAAAAGTCGAAATCGTTGCATCAAAAGGAGCAACAAAGCAAAAAATTGAATCAAAAGAAAGAGGAGCAAAACAAGCTGTTAAAGGACTATAACCAAAAAGAAAAAGAATATCTTGCTACCATAAAAGAGGAACAACAACGTCAAAAGAACCTTAACGAACTGATACGCAAAAAAGTAGCCGAAGAGAATCGTAAAAAAGCCGAGATGGCAAAAAAAGCCGAATCCGAACAAAAGAGAAAAGAGAATGTCTCAAAAACAAGTTCTAAGAAAACTACGACAACGAAGAGTTCGACAAAGAGCGAAACCACAAAACCTATTATATCCGACAAAGAATACAAGCAATATAAAGAGGATAAGCTACTTACCGGCAGCTTTGCCAAAAACAAAGGTAGTCTGCCGATGCCTGTGGAAAGTGGTAAAATTCACCGTAAATTCGGCAGACAGACCAATCCACTTACAAATACGATAGAAAACAACAGCGGAATTTATATACTCACTCCGAGTGGTATGGAGGCAAGAACCGTATTTGAGGGAACGGTTTTTGAGGTAATGTACGAACCCGGTTCGGGCTATATAGTATGGGTAACACACGGCTCATATTCTACCGTGTATGCCCAGTTATCTCTATTCTATGTAAAAAAAGGAGAAAAGCTCAAATCTCGCCAAAAAATAGGTAAAATTGCACAAAAAAACAACAACACCGAACTTAATTTTTATATTCTCAACGAAAAAGCATCGTACGAAAATCCCGAAAACTGGCTCGCTCATTGAAACTGCCAATAAAATATTACTTTAATATTTATATATTATCATTCATATAAAAAATATTTCATTATCTTTGCGAAAAATTTTTTGTATCATAAGCGATTGGTTTGTATCTAATACATATTTGTTTATCAACCGGTTGCCACGATTATTATTTTAACAAACACAAAATAAATATGATTAAAATTCAAATGAAAAACATCTTTTCGGCACTTGTTTTAGTGCTGAGTTCAATCTATCTTACCGGCTGTAATGAAAACGATACGCCAACTGTAAAGGTTTTTAAGGTAGATCCGTCAAAATTTGTGCTGGCTCATGGCGACTCTATCGTTATTAAGGCTACACTCGACGGTCAGGAGGTAAAAGCCGACTGGCAAGTAACACCGGAGGGCATAGTAAGTGTCGATTCGACAGGTAAAGTAAAGGCATTAAAAGTAGGTTCGGGTTCGATAACCGCTACTTATGAAGGCTACTCGGCTAAGGCTGAGTTTGAGATAACATCTGTGGAGTATTTTTTGCCATATCTCAGATTTTTTGACGACAACAAAAAAATATTCGAGTATGAAACCTCTATCGGACACACTCTTGCGGCACAAGACTCTACTACTTCGTATTATATGTATTCGACCAATAGTGCGGTATTACCACAAGTAGCCTATGTCGTAGGACAGGCTATTCAGATTTTTACTACCAAAGAAGTACTTACAAGTCAGCAGTTCAAGGACTTTATGGCTTCAAAAGGATTTACTACCGACGGGCAGGTATTGTATGGATATATGATGGCATACACATCTCCTTTCAAAACAGTCAGAGCTTATGCCATAGTGGATACAATACCCAATTACCCTGTAAAAACGGGAATGTGTTTTGCTGCGGCAAATCCGATACTTGAGGCAATACCTTACCCGCAATTGGATTGGAGTGCCACACCTTCGGCAATACAGAGCTGGGAAGAAAGCAGAGGTTATAAGCTCAGCGATACTCGTACAGACGGCTCCGGTCGCAAAGAGTATATCTATGGCAAAAGGACAGAGACTACCGAGTTTACCGAGATGTTCGTTACAAGATATCTCTTCGATACCAACAACAAACTCATTAAATCTACTTTGATTATTATTCCTGCCAATTATGTATTTACGCCTATGGGGACCGATGCGTTTTCGGTAAACGAAGATTTTCTCAAACTTGCATCTTCGCAAGGATATGTAGAGACACCTATGGCAAGTGCTCCCAACCGCAAAGTATATAGCAATTCAGCCAAAGACAATAAATTCACTTTACGGTCGTGGAGAATTAAGATTGGGGGATATCTATACATTGGTGCAGGTCTCGATTTTGTACCCTATAACGGTCCAGACGAAATTGATTGATAATTTATAATAAAAACCGATTTAGAGGGCAAACTTACATAAGTGTTGCCCTCTATTTTTATATTAACAATATTATGCTTAATTTTGCCGAAATATTTTTTCATATATATTTTTTCTATAAAATGCAGATAAAAATAGTCAACAAATCGCATCATAAGCTACCTCAATATGCTACCGAACTATCGGCAGGGTTAGACCTAAGAGCAAACCTTGACAAACCGATAACGCTCAAACCTATGGAAAGAGTATTGATTCCAACAGGTATTTTTATATCCTTGCCCCAAGGATATGAGGCTCAAATACGCCCACGAAGCGGATTGGCAATAAAAAAAGGTATAACCGTACTAAACTCTCCGGGCACCATAGATGCCGATTATAGAGGAGAAATATGTGTTATTCTAATCAATCTTTCGCAAGAAAACTTTGTAGTCGAAGACGGTGAGAGAATTTGCCAAATGGTAATAGCTCCTTATGTCAGAGCAAGTTGGCAAGAAGTAGAGGCACTCGACCAAACCGAACGCGGAGAGGGGGGGTTCGGACATACCGGTATCAGATAGTTGGGGAAAAATGTCTTTCAGGGCAAAGGTAAAAGAGCATTTTGACGATTTTATATCATTAATCTTCCCTAACCTGTGTGTCTGTTGTAACAACAACTTGTTGAAGGGAGAAGATTTGATATGTGTAGGGTGTTTGCTGAAATTGCCCAAGACCAATTATCATCTCGAAAAAGACAATATTCTCGAAAAAAAGTTTTGGGGTAAAGTAGATATACAAAGAGTTAGTTCGTTTGTATATTACAACAAATATTCGGATATCCAAATTCTTTTAAACAAACTCAAATATAAAGGACAAAAAGAGATAGGTCAGGTATTGGGAAAATACGCTGCCACCGATATTGTAGGAAGTGATTTCGTCAATAGTGTGGATTTGATTGTGCCTGTACCTCTGCATCATAACAGGTTGAAAAAACGAGGATACAACCAAAGTCTTTGTATTGCACAAGGACTGTCTGAGGTTATGAATATACCTATTGACCACAACAATCTATACCGTGCAATCGAAAACCCTACTCAAACCGACAAATCTACTTACGAACGCTGGAAAAATACAGAAGGAATATTTGAACTAAAAAACGGCAACCTGTTTGACAATAAGCACATTCTGCTGGTTGATGACGTACTCACCACAGGCTCTACTCTGATAGCTTGTATCGATGCTATCAAAAACAAAAGCAATGCTAAAATATCTATTTTCACTTTGGCTTCGGCCTGAAACTCTTGTAATAAACATTCTGAAACTCGCCGACAATCGTTTTATTAAGAAACAAATTCAATGTTTCCATAAAACACTCATTATCAACTCTGAAAGGTAAATTCAATAAAAAAATAACACAATTAAATAAAAAAGTAAAAAAATATTTGTTTTTTATTTATTTTTTTCATAACTCTGTACCTGTAAAAATATTGTACTACACAAATATATTTTTAAAATTTATGAATAAAAACAATAAAATCATGAAATATAAAATATTAATAGTAGTCATTTATATCCTTTTGGATATGGTATTATCGCCTCTTAGAGGTATATCTTTCTATCTGTCTGCTGTGGCATTTGCTATATTTTTCGTTATTACCATAGTATTGATAAATAAATTTAACGATAAGATATCGGCAAATCAGTTTATTATATTTGCTCTTTTGGGGATACTGTTACTAAATCTACCTTTTACCATTATCTACTTCAAAGACACTATGATTTCTAGGTTAGATGTTATTCTACGAATATTAGGAGTGGTGGCAGGCTATGGATTTACCAAAATATCGGGGCGTAGTGCAAAAATAATATACACCGTTATTTGCTTTGCCATAGCCATTACCGCATCTACTTATGGTACCAAATTATGGATAGAAAGATATTCTACATGCTCAGTAAATAGTAAAACTATTGAAAATTAACAAACATAAAACAAATTAGAGTTATGAAAAAGAGAATAGTATTTTTTATGGTTATTTGTTTGTCGCTATTACCGACCGCAATATATGCTCAGGGGCAGCAACAAGTATGCAACACCTCAGTAGAAGACACTTGGATAAAAGAGAATAAGGAAAAGATAAAGACGATGACACGAAAGGATTGGCTTGCCCTCAAAGAAAACGAGAATATAAAAAAAGCCGTTTTTTCTGCTTTTAGCCCCGAACAAAAACAGAAATTCTGGGAAGACAAGACCTTAGAGGTAATAAACCAGTTCGAATGGAACGACAAAGAGAAAGCCCACCTAAACTCACTACTCGAGCATATTCGGAATGGGAATGCTTTTTCGGAAGACATCAACAATGAAGAGTTTCTCGAATTTACTATCAAATGGAGCGAATATGCTACCAATGAGCTTAAATGGTCGAGAAGACTGGTGTATGCAATAGCCGGCGACGGCAATAGACTAAAAAACAAAGAGGGAGAATTGATTCTAAATAAATAATTTTCTTGGCAGTGCTTTCCAAAGTATGATACTCAAATCCACCCAAAGTTGATGTAGAAAAACACAATTTCAAAGGCTTTTATATGGTTTTCTAATTTTTTTGAAAAACAGCAAGTTTTCCGAACCGCTCGGCGTATTCGATGTCTCA
>JBGXXV010000115.1:0-10735 GCA_041814825.1 Bacteroidota bacterium
AGCGAGCAAGCACATAGTGGGTCGGCTCGGAACGTCAGCCTTGACCTTCTTTTGCATACTTTTCTTGTGTCAAGACAAGAAAAGTATGTCGGGGTATGGGGCAGACAGCCCCAATGAAATATAAAACATTCCGATAGCCTCACGTCTTTTCTAATGCGGAATACGGAGGAAACCTCATAATAACCCGATAAACAAACTCGCAAGATAAGCCCCTTTCACAACAAAAGCATATATCCGGTTGCTTATTAAGATATTACAGATTGATGTCGGTTTTTTATCGGACAGCAATAATTCAAATTAAAGATTAATATATATTATGACAGTGAGATTATCTAATACTATACCCCAAAGTGTGTCTTATTTTTGAATTATCAAATACATATAGATATGACATAAAACGCTTCCTTTGACAAGAATTAACCGATTTTGACAAAAACAAACCAAAACACAAGCAAATGAATACTACAACTAAATCAGCCATTTGCCCATTTTGACAAAAAAAAATTTTTTAAATGGAAACATAAAAACATTAAATAAACTAATTGTTTAGAAAAAAAAATGTAATTTTGTCTTTTTTAATAATAAAATAAATTATCATGAATAAAACTTTATCATTAATCTTTAATAAACAACTACTTGTATTATTACTGTTTGTATTTTCAACAACGGTATCGGCACAAGATGCCAAAGCGGTCAAATATATAGTAGAGCGGTCGAATATTCAAGCTCTTGATGAGTTTAAGGCTAATATTGAGAAAAAAACTCTCTCTATTGCACAGTTGCAAGAAAAAGCAAAATCAATGAACATACCTTTTTCGGGTGAATTCAATGGTGTAATGTATCAACTAACCGGTTTTAAAGAAGATACCGGAGAGCCTCTATATTATTTCACATATAACAGGGGAGCATCTTATGGCACATCTACAATTAAAGTATATCCGGAGTCTAACGAATTTAGTTTGACAGGAGAGGGAATGCGTGTCTATGAGTGGGACGGTGGAAGAGTATTAGGTAGTCACAAAGAGTTGAGTGGTCGTGTTTTTCAAAGAGACAATTCGCAACAACTATCAGACCATGCCACACATGTAGCAGGTACTATGATAGCAGCCGGTGTAGATACAAGAGCCAGAGGTATGGCTTATAAAGCTCAATTATACGCCTATGACTGGTATAACGATTTGAACGAAATGACAAGTGCCGCAAAAGACGGGGCATTACTATCCAACCATTCGTACGGATACGAGAGTGGATTTTTATATACGGATTTGTCCGGCAACATAGGCTGGCACTGGATGGGAGACGATTCGGATACTGAAGACAAAGATGCCGGTAAATATAAAGAACTTGATAGAGAGTGGGATCTTTTGGCATTTAACTCACCCTACTATCTAATGGTATTGGCAGCAGGTAACTCCAGAGGCGACGGACCCAGCCCCGGAGGCGTACACTACGTACGTATCAACGGCGTTTGGCAAGAATCGTACAAACCACGTCAAAGAAACGGAGGGACATTAGGTTTCGACTGTATTACTTTCGGCACTTTAAGCAAAAACACATTAGCCGTAGGAGCCGCTCAGAAACTTAACGGCGAATATTCAACCCCTTCAAATGTCCGCATGGCAGATTTCAGTTCATTCGGACCGGCCGACGACGGAAGAATCAAACCAGATATTACCGGTATTGGTGTTAATGTATATTCTTCTATTACCACAAGCAATAGTGCTTATGATACTTATGGAGGTACATCTATGGCTGCTCCTAATGTTACAGGTTCTTTGCTGTTATTGCAGGAGCATTACCAAAAACTCAAAGGCAATCATATGAAAGCCGCTACTCTAAAAGGATTAGCCATAGCTACCGCAAACGAAGCCGGCAATGACCCCGGTCCCGACTATAAAAGTGGCTGGGGATTGCTTAACACATACGTTGCGGCTACGGCTATCTCCAATAACGGCAAAAAATCCTTAATAGACGAAAAAACCCTAAGCAATGGAGCTACTGATACTCTTAGCGTTAGGGCATTAGGCACCGAGCCCTTGAAAGTTACCATATCGTGGACAGACCCCATACCATCGACTTTGGCTAATTCGAACACACTAAACGATAGAATTCCTATGTTAGTGAATGATTTGGATTTAAGAGTTAAATATAAAGGAGAGACATTCTATCCTTGGACATTAAATCCCGATAATCCGTCTGCCGCCGCCGTAGCGGGCGACAATAAAGTGGATAATGTAGAACAAATATTGATAGCAACGCCGAATACAGATACTACATACCATATAGAAATCTCACATAAGAATGACTTGAAAAAAAGTATTGTTACTTACGACTCATACGGTAATATGATTGTAAATTTAGAAACCACAGACAATCAACCATATTCTTTGATTATAACAGGTATTAATCATAACGGTATTATAGATGACGAAGAGCTTGCAAAAGGAGTTTTGGGCGTTTACCCTAATCCCTCGGACGGCATAGTGATGATAAATGCACAAAACGGCGCATCAGCAATAAAAGTAAGAGTATATAGTATTACAGGTAGTATTGTATTCAACAAAGAATATAGTGGCGGCGGTAATACAACGGAATTAGACTTGACCGGATTAAACAAAGGAATCTATATAATAGAAACTACCAACAACAATACCAATGAAAAACGTAGAGGAAAAGTAATCATTAAATAACAAAAATTACTGTCAATACAAAAAGAGTAGTCTGCACAATAACCGACTACTCTTTTTTTTCGTTAAGGAGATTTTTTTTGTTACATTATTCTAATATTTATACCCAAAATTGTTAATAAAAATCCGTCGTATAACCATTTATGACTGAAAAGATTTTTGTATCTTTGCACAAATTTTGATTTTTCGATGCAATCATACAAAACGCTGATATTCATATTTTTGATATTACTCTCACTTTATGCCGTTTGCCTCTTTTTTCCGCAAGACGGTATTCCGTTTTTTAATAGACGTCTGTTTTTCCCTACCTTAGAAGAGGTACTCCAACGCGACAAGACCGTATCGGTAGATGAAAAGATGAAAATCGTAGAAGAAGGCATTAAAATGAAAGCCATTGCCGACTCTATCAACACCGCAAAAGAAGCTGCCAGACAAGACTCAATACGATTCTATAAAAACTTTTTCACGACACATTCGGCTCGTTTCTATCTACCAAACAACGATTTATCTTTTTTTGACTCTATTTTTGTAGCTATGGATAGATGCAAAACAGACTCTACCATAGTTCATATACTGCATTATGGCGACTCGCAGATAGAAGAAGACCGCATTTCGTCGTACCTTCGTCAACGTCTGCAAGAGCAATTCGGCGGCATCGGAGCGGGGTTGTTGCCCGTTATGCAACCTATTCCTTCGGCTTCTGTCGGACAAAGTGCATCGGGTGCTATGGAACGTTTTATAATTGCAGGAATGCACAAAAATAAAGCTCCATCAAACAGATATGGTATTTTAGGACAATTTGCTATACTCTCCGGAAGCGGTTCGATATTCATAAACTCACAAAATTATAGCCGTACACATGAGAATGTCAAAAAATGGAACGTGGTACGTCTATTTGTAAACTCCAACACAACACCTCTTTCGGCTACTTTATTATCGGGCAAATATTCAAAAACCAAAAACATAACATCGCCAAAGTCATCTCCTTCTGTAATTACTTGGCAAATACCCGATTCTGTAAAGCGTATTACCATAAACCTATCCGGCAGTGCCGAACTATCTGCTGTATCGCTTGACGGCACTTATGGTATAAACGTAGATAATATACCTATACGTGGCGCATCGGGAACTTTTTTTTCACAGATAGACCGCAACACAATAATCCCTACCGCAAAAGAGCTCAATGTAAGGCTTATATTGCTCGAATTCGGTGGTAATATGATGCCGTCTATCACAAAGAGCAATATTGAAAACTATATGAATATATTGGCAAAACAGATAAGTTATTTTCGTGAAGTCTGTCCGAACGCTAAGATTATTTTGATAGGTCCTGCGGATATGAGTACAAAAGTACGTGGCAATTTGCAGACATACCCGCTCCTCCCCGATTTGGTAGAAGCAATGAAAAATATGGCTTTGGCCAATGGTGCAGGGTTCTGGAATATGTATGATGTAATGGGAGGAGAAAACTCTATGATTCAATGGGTTAAAAATCGTCCTGCTTTGGCTGCCCCCGATTATATACACTTTACTCCGAAAGGAGCCGATAAAATAGCCGAAATGTTTTACGAGAGTCTTAACAACTATTATCAATTTTATAAAATGAATACAAAATGAAATATTCAAATAGATTGTTTTATTTAACCTTGATTTTGATATTTTTCATTCAAAATATATCATCTCAATCGTCGTTGCCTTCAACCATAGAGATACCCGATTATAGCTTTATAGATAGCGACAAAAGCAAATTTATCGTTCCCGAAAAAGGCGACTCTACATTGATAAACAATTTTTTTGCCAAATACGACATTTTGCTCAAAAAACGACACGGCCAACTCAACATACTGCACATAGGAGGTTCTCACGTACAAGCCGGTATTTTCACAGACCAAATAAGGATTAATTTAAATAATGAAGAATTTTCGACCGCACGCGGTTTTGTTTTTCCTTATCGTGTGGCACATACCAACAATCCCTATTCATACTCTGTCTCTTACAAAGGCAAGTGGAAGTCCGAACGCAATGTAAAACGCACCTACGACGTTCAATTAGGATTGGGAGGGATAGCCGTATATACCAACGATGCAGATGCCGAGATAAAAATAGCTTTGCCCACTACAAAAAATATAGTAAACAATTATCATCAGACAATCAAGTTGTTCGGCTATGTAAAAGACGGTGCCGATTGGGCTGTGATGCCCGTGATTAAGACAGAGGCAGGGGCAAAACGAGTTTTTTACCCCAACTACGATTATGTAGGCAATAGTTATTATACCTTTGAGTTGAGAGGCAATTACAACGAATTCAATGTATATTTCCAACAACTGGATACTGTCGTTCACGATTTTGTGCTTACAGGTTTTGTTGTAGAAAATAACGAACCCGGTATTGTATATCACGCTATCGGTGTCAATGGCGCAGCAGTTCCCTCATATCTCGGATGCGAACGTTTCCAGAACGAAGTAGAAGCAATCAAACCCGATATGGTGGTCTTTGGCATAGGTATCAACGATGCGGTTCCCTTTGATTTCAATGTAGATTCATTTATAAGTAACTACAACTCTTTGATTCGAAAAATCAAACATTCATCGCCAAACTGTGTTTTTGTATTTATAACCAACAACGACTCATATCGCAGAATTAAACGCAGACGTTACGCTCCTAATACCAATGCTATAAAGGTACAAAAAGCAATGTATGGATTAGCTTTGGAAAACAAAGGTGTTGTATTCGACCAATTTGAAATAATGGGCGGATTACGTTCTATGCGTAAGTGGCAAGAAGCAGGTCTTGCCAAAAGAGATAAGATACACTTTACAAGTAAAGGTTATCAACTTATGGGCGATTTGTTTTACAATGCTTTTGTTAATTATTATCTCGAAAATAAATAAAAATATTTTTGTAATTTAGCTGAATAATTAATTAAGGTTGAATAATAAATTATTTAAATAAATGAAAACTGTAAAATTTTTATCTATCATGGCATTAGCCTTAGGATTGGTAGCTTGCGGCGATAAACAAGCTACGAGTAAAGGAGACGATGTATTAATCGAAAAGTCTCAAATCAAAGTGGAAAACGGCTTGATGACACCCGAAGTACTTTGGGCATTCGGTCGTATGAGCGATGCAAAAGTGTCTGCCGACGGCACTAAAATAGTCTATGGAGTAGCCTATTACAGCATCGAGCAAAACAAAAGCAACCGCGAACTGTTTGTAATGAATGCAGACGGTTCGGACAACAGACAGATTACAAAAACCCCAAGGTCGGAGAACGCTGCCAAATGGGTCAAAAACGACACCAAAATAGCTTTTTTATCGTCCGAAAGCGGTTCGTCGCAGATTTGGGAGATGTCGCCCGACGGTAGCAATAGAGTGCAGATTACCGACCGCGAAGGTGGTATCAACGACTTCGTATATTCGCCCGACGGCAAAAAGATACTCTTTGTTGCCGAAGTAAAATACGGTGAGCGTACCACAGATATCTATCCCGATTTACCGCAAACCACAGGCATCATTGTCGATGACCTAATGTACAAACATTGGGACGAGTGGGTGCAAAGCGTACCACACCCCTTTGTAGCCGACTTCGACGGCAAAAAGATAAGCAACGAAAAAGACCTGCTTGAAGGCGAACCGTTCGAAAGCCCAATGAAACCTTTCGGTGGTATAGAGCAACTCGCTTGGAGTCCCGACTGCAAGTACATAGCCTATACCTGTCGCAAAAAGACAGGGTTGGAATATGCCATATCGACAAACTCCGACATATATCTCTACGACGTGGCACAAGGCAAAACCGTCCGTAACCTGTCGGAAGGAATGATGGGGTACGACATCAATCCCCAATTCTCCAACGATGGCAAATATATGGCTTTCCTCTCGATGGAACACGACGGATGCGAGTCGGACAAAAACCGCCTTATTATAGTAGATATGGCTAACGGCGAGCGTCGCGACTTTACCGATGGTTGGGACCAAAGCGTAGAGTCGTTCGTTTGGAGCAAAGACGACAAGAATATCTACCTAATAAGCGTTTGGCACGCCGAGACACAGATATACAACGCCGATATAGCTGCCAAAACTATTACGCCCATTACCAAAGGACAACACGACTATGAGGCTGTACAGCTTGCAGGCGACCGTCTCATAGGTACACGCCACTCTATGCAGATGCCGAACGAACTCTATTCGATTGACAAGAATACAGGCGAACAGACTCAAATTACTTTTGAGAACAAACATATACTCGACCGGCTGAAAATAGCCGACGTCAAACCTCGTTGGATTAAGACTACCGACAATAAAGATATGTTGGCGTGGGTAATATATCCGCCCAACTTCGACCCTACAAAGAAGTACCCTACCCTACTCTACTGTCAGGGAGGACCTCAATCGCCCGTTAGCCAGTTTTGGAGCTATCGTTGGAACTTCCAGATAATGGCTGCCAACGGATATATCGTTGTCGCTCCCAACCGTCGCGGATTATATGGTTTCGGACAGGAGTGGCTCGAACAAATCAGCGGCGATTACGGCGGACAGAATATGAAAGACTATTTATCGGCAATAGACGACGTATGTAAAGAGAGCTATGTGGATAAAGACAATCTGGGCTGTGTCGGTGCCTCTTACGGAGGATTTTCGGTATTCTGGCTCGCCGGACATCACAACAAGCGATTCAAAGCCTTTATTGCTCACGACGGTATGTTCAACTTCGAGCAACAATACCTCGAAACCGAAGAGATGTGGTTTGTAAACTGGGATTTGGGCGGTGCTTATTGGGATAAAAACAATGCCATTGCACAACGCAGTTACCAAAATTCGCCACACCGCTTTGTCGATAAATGGGATACTCCAATCCTCGTTATACACGGCGAAAAAGACTACCGCATACTTGCCTCGCAGGGTATGGCAGCTTTCAATGCCGCAAAACTTCGTGGCATACCTGCCGAACTGCTCATATTCCCCGACGAAAACCACTGGGTACTTCGCCCACAGAATGGTGTACTCTGGCAACGCACATTCTTCCGTTGGCTGGATAAATGGCTGAAATAGTCTTGAACACAGAGTTTTGAGTTGTTTTATATCGTCTCGAAACTAAAAGCAGATAAAAAGAGAAGTCTCTGTTGGGACTTCTCTTATAATTTTAGGAATAGATAAAATTTTATTCGGCAATTATAAAGCACAGATAAATACCCGTATTACAGCTATTTACAACCTCGTATCCGCTCCCCACATCAACTTATTTCTCAATGTTTTGAAAAACGTATGGTTATGTGGCTGAACGCTTTTAATCTGATATTCAGACTTTTCGATGACTACCGATGTGCTTTCGGGCAGGTGTATCGAGTAACCGTCAACAGCTATTTGGTAGTTGCCCGAACGCGATTTGACTCGTACCTCTATCTTACAGTCGTCTCTGATGATAAGTGGGCGAACGGTAAGGGAGTGCGGAGCCATAGGCACCACTATAAAGTTTGCAGATTTTGGCGACACTATCGGACCGCCTACACTAAGCGAATATGCGGTAGAACCTGTTGGAGTCGATATTAGCAATCCGTCGGATTTATAGCTGTTTACAAATTCACCGTCAATAGCCACGTCGAGCGTTATCATCGACGAGGTGTCTTGTCGAAGTATAGCTATCTCGTTGAGTGCCAGATATGTGCCACCAAGAGGCGACGAAAGTTTCATCTGCAACATCACTCTCGGCTCTATCGTGTAACGTCCGTTGAGAACATCGACCAAAACCGCCTCTATCTCCGAAGCCGACACATCTGCCAAAAAACCAAGATGCCCTGCATTGATGCCGAGAATGGGTATATCTTTTTTTGCCAACTTATGCGAGGTTGCCAAAAATGTGCCGTCGCCACCGAACGAAATAGCCATATCCGCACATATATCGTCCGAATGAACCGTTTCGATCTCAGGTAAAGCTACATTTGGACGTACATAGTCGAAAAAAGACTGTTCGACGATTACTTCCACATCATTCTTTATCAAAATATCGACCACATCTATCAACGATTGATTGTGGCGAGAGTCGTAAGTAGTACCAAGAATAGCTATTTTCATTTGGTGAAATATGATTTTCTACAAAAGTACTATTTTTTTATAATAACGGTTACCTATTTTATCGACATCGGGCATTCGGTCAAAAATACCATAGATAGTAGATCCCGAACCCGACATAGCCGCATAATCAGCCCCCAAGCCATAAACATCCTCCTTTATCGCTTTTAGTTCGGGATAGCGACGAAATACACTCTGCTCAAAATCGTTTTTAACCGCATTACGCCATTGAATAATAGGCTGTTTTAGAACATCTTGCAAACTAATGCCCGATTTATACGGAGTTACCCCCGCATAAGCCTCTTTGGTGCTAAGATGAATATCGGGTTTTATCATCAAAAGATATTTGCCTGTAAGGTCTAACTCGCCGATTGTGAGCTGTTCGCCTTTGCCTTGAGCATAAGCGGGGCGGTTGGTAATAAAAAAAGGACAGTCGGCACCGATTTGCAAGGCATAATCCATCAATTGACTTTCGGTAAGCCCCAGACGAAACATATCGTTCAAGGCTTTGAGCGTAAATGAAGCATCGGCAGAGCCACCGCCAAGCCCGGCACCCATCGGAATGGCTTTTTTGAGGTAAAAGGCTACGGGAGGCAAGCCGAAATCGCTTTGTAGCAGGCGATAAGCCTTGATAATGAGGTTATCGTCTATACTATCGGCTATTGCATAGCCGGATACCGTGAGCGACAACTCTTTTGCCTCGACCACCTCGAGAGCATCGTAGAGCCGATAAATAGGATAAAAGAGAGTTTCGATGTTATGATAGCCATCGGCACGCTTTTCAACTATGTTGAGCCCTATATTTATCTTAGCATTCGGAAAAACCAGCATTGGTGTCGTCGTTTTTTTGTATTTTTGTGCAAAATTACTAAAAACACTGTAATAGCCAAAATAATGCTCTATATCCATATCCCTTTCTGCAAAAGTCGTTGTATCTATTGCAACTTTTTCAGTTCTGTTTCGTTGAATAATAAAGAAAAGTATATCAACGCATTGTGTAGAGAAATTGAGCTTCGGCACAAATATCTGAATACTACAAAATTAAGTTCGATATATTTCGGAGGAGGCACACCATCATTGCTCCGAAAAAAAGATTTTGACCGAATTTTCGGACAAATAAAGAGATATTTCGAGATAACACCGCAAACAGAAGTTACTATCGAGTGCAACCCCGATGATATCGACAATGACTTCTTACAGACATTGCGACTTTTTCCGTTCAATCGTATAAGTATAGGCATTCAGACTTTCGACGACGAGCAACTCCGTTTTCTCAACCGCCGACACAACGGCACACAGGCAAAAGAGAGCATCAGATACCTTCAAGCATCGAGCTTTGATAATATCTCGGCAGACCTGATATATTCGCTCCCCTCACAAACTATTGAACAGTGGTCAAATGACATTGACACCCTTTTATCGCTTGATGTTCAACACATTTCGGCATATTCGCTAACCTACGAAGAGGGGACAAAACTATATTCGTTGCTAAAAAACAAACAAATATCTCCTGTATCCGACGACGACAGTTGGCTGTTTTTCACTACATTGCGTCAAAAACTTGCTGTGGCTGGCTTCGAGCATTACGAGGTGTCGAATTTTGCTCTGCCCGAACGACATTCGCAACACAATTCGGGCTATTGGTCGGGCAAACATTATCTTGGTATCGGTACTTCGGCACACTCCTACAACGGCACTTCGCGTAGCTGGAACATATCCGACATCTCCGAATATTGCCACCTAATCGAGCAGGGCAAACCATTCGCCGAGCAAGAGATATTGAGCAACACCGACAAATACAACGAGTTTGTATTCTTGTCATTACGTACTACAAGAGGCATCGAACTCAACCGTCTCAAATCCGACTTCGGAGCTTCGTTAGCCGATTACTGCCTAAAATGTGCCGACAAGTATCTAAAAAACAGCACTTTGGAAATCGTCGCCAATCACCTCCGTCTAACAGAAAAAGGTATATTCGTATC
>JBGXXV010000116.1:0-3149 GCA_041814825.1 Bacteroidota bacterium
ATCTATAATTTTCATTTTGAATAGGTAGTCGTATCTGGCTTTGGCTTCTTCGGATTGGGCTCGTACAAGTTGGCTCTGTGCCTGTGCAAAGTCAAAAACAGAAGATTTTCCGCTGTTGTATTGTTCTGTGGCATAAACAAATGCCTCTTCTGCCAAAACAATCAACTGTCGAGAGGTACGACGTTTTTCGATAGATGCTACAAGATGAAGATACGCCGTCTGTATCTCTTTGAAAAGTTGTTTTCGAGTATGCTCCAAGGCAAGTTGTTGATTCTTGATATTAAGTTTCGCCTGTCGGCAACTGTTGAATGTCGATAAGCGATCAAAAATCGGAAGATTGAGATTCAAGCCGATGTACTGACTAAGATTATTCTTTAGCTGTTCCCTAAATATGAGGTTGGCAGCATTGTTGTGCAGATAAAAGTAGTTGGTGCCTATACCTGCCTGCAAACTTATGGTAGGCAAATATGACGACTGTGCTATCTTCAACGACTGCTCGGAACTCTGTAATTCAAACTCCGCAGAGTGTATCTCGGGGCGGTTTTTAACGGCTCGCTCATAAATATCCAAATACGAGAGAAATAAAATATCGTCGCTATCGGCAATTGAAGCCTCGTCTAATTCGGACGGAGAGATGATATCAAAATTTTCCGCATCTGTAATTTCAAGTGCCTGTGCCAAATCGAGCAATGCAAGGGTTAGACTGTTGCTTGCCTCAACCAACGAAAGGGTATCATTTGCCTTTTGTGCCATCATATCAAGAAGCTGCCGGCGAGGCACTTTGCCATTAACTGTAAGTAGCTCGGTTAATGCGGTCTGGTGGCTTGTGGTGGCAAATCTCTCTTTGGCTATCTTAAACAACTCTTTTTGAAACAACACCTCAAAAAAGAGAGAGGTAACATTTAGGGCAAGATCGTTTTGGGCTTTTTGTAGTTTGTAGAACGATACTTGCAAATCGAGCTTGGACTTACCTATTGTATGAATAAGCCTACCGCCCGTAAAGAGGGGCAACGACGAACTAAGCGAAATACTTGTATTAGACTGTGTTTGGTTTTGGTACAGTCCACTCTGTGTCTGTGTCCTACCATAATTCCAAGTCTGACCTATACCTGCGCTTATATCGGGAAAAAGTGCCATTTTAGAAGCATGCAAATTTACCTCGGCTCGGTTGTGAGAAAGTTCCATTTGCTTGATGGAAATATTGTTGCTAACTGCATAAGATATACACTCTTCCAAAGTCCATTGCGATTTGAGCGGTTGGATAGATAACAGCAAAATAAATAATATCTCTAATCGTTTTATCTGCATTGTGTTTTTTGTTTATACGGTAAATAAAAATTCTCTATAATGAGATTAAACTCATAGCCTTGAAAAAAACAGCCTCCTCCATTAATCGCTTCACATTCGTCGTTTCCGATAACAAACTTGATTGTAACTTCCACATTATCGGCATAATAGTATGTATTCAAACATTTATTGTATTCGATAGGGAAAATCATTCTCATCTCATCAATAAGGTTGTAAAGTTGTCGCTCTGTAACACCTATCTGTTGCGCAAAATCGGCAGGTTTGCCCGTTCTGCGATTTGCAATTAATCGGTGCATCTTCTTAAAGCGTGTAATTTGTTCTATCATAGCCTATATTTTTAGTTTTATACTCCTGTTTGATGTTGCCAATAGTCCGCATATCGTCCTCCGAGAGCAATCAGTTCGGAGTGCGACCCCTGTTCGATTATCTTACCTTCGTGTAAAAAATAGATTTTATCACTTTGGGCAATAGTACTTAGTCGATGTGCAATAGTAATAATAGTTTTGCCCTCTGTTGAGAATTTTTGAATTGTTTTGGTAATATACTCTTCTGCTTCGGGGTCTAACGATGATGTAGCCTCGTCGAGCATTAAAATTTCAGGTTTTTTATATAAAGCTCTTGCTATAGCTATTCTTTGGCGTTGTCCTCCCGAAAGTTGCGTGCCATTTTCGCCAATATAAGTCTGAAAGCCCTGTGGCAAACTTTCTATAAAAGGCAATATGTTTATCTCTTTACAAATATTTACTACAAGTTCAATATCGGGGTTTTGTTCGCCCAATGCTATATTTTCTAAGACATTACCACTGAACAAATCAATTTTTTGGGGCACAATACCTATAGCATTACGCAACGAATTGGGGTGTATATGTCTAATGTCAATATTCCCCAGCCTGATACTACCCGACTGTAAAGGATACATATTCTGCATAAGTGACATAATAGTTGTTTTTCCGCAACCACTCTCCCCTACTATTGCGGTAATTTTCCCTTTTTCAAAGGTTAGGCTAAAATCTTCAAATATCTGTTTTCGCGTTCCATAACGAAACGAAATGTTGTCGAATACAATATCACCTAAACTTTCGGGTTTAATTTCCATTTTTTGACTGCTCGCCTCCTGCTCCAAATCCATAATCTCAAATAGACGGTCGGCAGCAATCAAAGCATCTTGTGTGGCTTTATTCATATTTATAAGACCACTAACGGGACCCATAAAATAACCAATCAAAGTATAAAACGATAACAGTTCTCCTGTTGTAATAAAATTTCGCAATACAAAATAACTACCACTCCAAAGTAGTATTATCGTAAAAAGTTGTGAAAAAAATCCGGAAGCCGTACCCGAAATCAAACCGTTTATGCCCGAACGAAAGCCTGTGCGAATAAGTTTGATATATTTGTTTTCGGTCTTGGAATTTACAAAATCTTCTACACCGAAACGTTTGATTGTTTCCGCAACATTAAGCGACTCTACAAGTTGCGACTCTACTTCGGCAGCTTCTTCCATTAGTTTTCGCTGTGTACGCTTATTTACATAATTGTAAAAGAGAAAAATAGCAAGATAAAAAGGGACAATACCAAATATTATTAGAGCCAATTTCCAATAATACGAAAACATCAAAGCAATAGCAAAAGCAAGTATAAACATACTAACAAAAAAACTCGGAATAGTCTCATTAATAAATGAGCGAATATTGACGGCATCAGCCAATCGGCTATTGATTTCGCCGACACGCATACTATCAAAGAAACTTTGAGGCAAATGCAAAAGATGCTTGTAATATCCAAGAATAAGACGGGCATCTATCTGTTGTCCTGTCTTAAAAACAAATATATTACGCAAG
>JBGXXV010000117.1:0-33443 GCA_041814825.1 Bacteroidota bacterium
ACGGTGCATCGGGGTCGCCTTTGGGAGCACGGATACGCTCGACTATGGCTTCGAGTATGAGGTGAACACCTTCGCCCGTCTTACCGCTGGCGCGGATTATATCTTCGCGTTTAACGCCCAGCATATCAATCAGTTGGTCTTCTATTTCGTCCGGCATAGCGTTTGGCATATCTATCTTGTTGACAATAGGGATAATCTCCAAATCATGTTCGATAGCCATATATAGATTGCTAATGGTTTGTGCTTGAATGCCTTGTGTGGCATCGACTATAAGCAATGCTCCTTCACAAGCAGCTATGGAACGGCTGACTTCGTACGAGAAATCGACATGTCCCGGAGTGTCGATAAGATTTAAGGTGTAGCTTTCGGCTGTGCCTTCGGGGGTAGCCCTACGGTAGTTCATCTGAATAGCGTGGCTTTTGATTGTAATGCCTCGCTCGCGTTCAAGATCCATATTGTCGAGCACCTGAGCCTGTAAGTCCTTAGCCGAAATGGTGTTGGTATATTCGAGCAAACGGTCGGCAAGTGTGCTTTTACCGTGGTCGATATGTGCTATAATGCAGAAGTTGCGTATGTTTTTCACTTTGAAATTCAAAACTAATTTAGTGATTAATCTCTTGTAAACAAGCTGTTTGTGTATAGTACAAACAGCTTAAAAACGAGAATACAAAGGTAAGAAAAAAATTTGAGTTTCGGACTATTTTTGGATATTGGCGATTGGTTATAAAAAAAACTGCAACAGTTTTGTTATACAAGTAATATCAACAAAACATTACATCCAATACCCACCAACAGCATTGCCACAATTAACCTATTTCCACGATTTTGCCGTTGCAATCCCTATTGGTGGGTATTTGTAGTTAGTATGCAAAGTTATTTGAATGCGTATTTCTTATAAACATCTATATCTTCCACCTTGCGTATAAGCGGATTCTCGCTGTTAAGTATTTGTTTGCTTTCAATGATTAAGTCGTCTAAGTCAAACCCTTGAATAGTTCTTCCCAATAAGAACGATACGGTATAATCAGTCCAGTTTTTACCGCGTTCGGAGGCTATTGCCGCAGCCCGCTCCATAATATTCCAAGTTTCGTTTTCGGTCAGATAACCGCACCAATAACACCATTTTGTAAGGGCAACGGCTCTACATATATCCCAAGCATAAGCCGATTTTGTCTGTTCGACGATGGAGAGGTCGATACCCAAACCTTTGGCAATGCTTTTTTGAATCTTTATCAATTCGGGAGAGGATTGTTGCAAAAGGGGTTCGAATTCGGTACTTCTTTTCAGTTGCAACAGGTTGTTCAATGTCTCTTTGGCTTCTTCCGAATTGGATATTTCCCATTGTCGTTTGAGTCCGTAAACATATTGATCCAAACCGGATTGCGGAACGATTTCCAATATTTTCTCTCCCCTGTGATACGAAAGGATAGCACCAAAAGCGAGTAATCTTTTTTGCTCTTCGTTCAACGGATTTCCCGAATGATTGCTGTTGAATTTATCCAACTGCTGTTGCTTGCGTTTTTTCATTATGTTTTGCACTACAATCAAAAAGATTATAAAACCAATCGCAATAGCTCCGATAAAAACATAAATGTTTGTGTTCATTTTTCTTGTGATGTTTTTTTATTAATATTAACAATGTTTATTCTTATGTTGTCATTGATTTATTTTGGGTTTTGCCACATTGCCTTTGTCTTTGTCATACCCTTTGCTGTTGTTTTTGAAAAAGAAAGCTATAATAATAATCAAAAATACAGATGTAACCAACACAATCATTGTCGTTATAAGTCCTTTTCGGAGTTGGTCGAATGTAATGGGATTTTCGATACCCCAAAGTTCTAATGTGAAATAAGCGGCTACACAAAGGATTAAGGCTGTTACAATCGTTCCGATAATATATTTCATATTTTAAATTGTTGTGTGTTATAATTTACTTAATATTTCTTTTTTTTTCGTATCGTAATCTTCTTGTGTGATGATTTTTTCGTCCAGCAGTATTTTCAGTTTGCGTAGTTTTTCGGTTGCCTCGGCGTTGCCTGCCGATAAAAAACTGTCGGTCTGTTCGTTGAATTTTTTGCCTATCTCCATACCAACACCGAGTTGTACTCCGGCACCGGCAAGTCCTCCTTCGTTGCGGGCAGCGTCTCGCAAAGCACGCAGTTTTTCGAGTTCCACATAGCTCAATCCTGCCCCTTCGGCGGCTTTTACGTCGGTCGAAATATCTGCAATACGACTGATTCGTTCTTGTGTCTGTTCGTCAAATATAGTACCTATGATTCGAAAATCGGTAAGCTCCAATCCGAGAGCCGTGTATTCATCATTTATTTTTGACTCTATCTCTCGTGCTATTTCTTCGAGACGACCGTCTATTTCGATATAGGAATATTTCTTTTCGTACAGGATGTTGGCAATGAGTTGGAGGATACGTTCGGTAATAACTCCGCTCATCTCTTCGCTTTGGAGCAAATCGCGTGTTCCGGTTATTTCGGTAAAAAAGAATTTCGGATTTGTTATACGATAGGAAAAATTACCATTTAGTCCCAATTCTACTGGAATTTTGTACTCTCTGTCGATAAATTTGATTGGCGAGGGTGTTCCCCAAGGCTGACTGATTATTTGGGCTTTGCGATAGAAGTAAATTGCCAGTTTGTGTTCGCTTTCGAAATTTTGCCGAAGGCGAGAGAGGGTAGTAACAAACGGATGATTGTCGGTTTGGAGATTAAATATTCCTTCGCTCTCGATAATATCGGCTATCTGCCCTTCGTACACCAATACGCAACCCTGTCCGGGAGCCACGATAAGTTTGCTCGCGTTGATGATTTCGTCGCGTCTGTCGGGATATTTGTACCAAAGTGTTGTCGGATTGGGCGTTTCCCACTGGATTACTTTCGATAGTTGGTTGCTGAAAATATTGAGTATGCTCATAATAAGTTTATATTTTTTTATTGTATTTAATTAAAATCCCATTCTATGTAGTTGCCTTCTTTTTTTTGCGTATCGAACAACCACGATTTTTTATACTTGGTAAAAAGATATCCCTCTTTTACTCTGACGTAATTGCCAATCAGATAGGGTTTATCGGCGGGCAGGGTCCATTTGATTGCTGCCGTTTCGGCATCGAGCAATTGTACTATTGTATTGCCCGAAAGGGTGGTCGAGAAAGCAATCATCACCTCTTTGTCGTCGTAAGCCAATACTGTCCCAGATATATACTCACGGTCGGGGGTAAAATTTTTCCACGAAATTATCCGTGAGTCTTTTGCCTGATAAGGCGATATAAGCACTTTGCGGTAAGGATCGCGGTCGGTGAAGATACCCGAACCTCCGTAGTCTTTCCTCCATTCAAAATGGGGCATATCATAGGGGTAGCCCGTCTGATGCCAATAGTAGTATTTGATTAATAGTGGCTTTTCGTCGGGATAGTCAAAAGATTTTTCCGCAAAAACGAACGCAACCTGCTTTTTTGCATTGGCGGTTTTCTTGGGCTGGGCATCGTAAAATTCATTTTTGTTATATACCTTATTGATAATAGGGAAATAATACAACTCTTTGCCCAGTTCGTTGATAACCTTAAAGCCGTCGTTGTAGTATTCGAACTCTATCTGAAAGACTCCCTTCTCAAACTCCGGCAGTCCGAGTGTCTGAAATACTACTTCGCTCAACTCGTATGTAGTGGTATTCAGCTTGAAGAGTCTCTTTTTGTTGAAGATGACATACACATCGCCGTTTCCGAACACACTGATGTCTGAGTAGGATATTTTGACGTTTTTCAACTCACCAATCTGTTTGAATGCCATCTGTTTGCGGTTGTCTGCCCGATAAACGGCCATATATGGCTCTTCCTCTTTAGATACTGAATATGCCTCTTTTTGATAGACTCCTTCGCCGATTACGACAATCATACCCTCGCCGTTTGTATTGGCAAATCCTTCGAACTCTTCAATCCCTGTCCACGAAAAGTACTCTTTTTCGTCGTTGGCGGAGATAGCCGATGGCCGATAGTCGTTTACCGATGATTTTCGTGTATAGAATAAGGTCGATAAGAGAAACACAACGACCATAAAGACGGTTACTCCCACAGCTATATACTTCTGATTCGGTACGTTTGCAGGATTGAGAGGTTCGTGCCTGTGGTTGATGTTGATATCGTCGCTGTCTATAAAAAACTCTGTATGGCAACTGTTGCACCGATAGTAGTCGGTACGCAACTCTTTTGCCTTGGTACTCCCGCATTGTGGGCATTTTATCGCTTTTATTTGTTTTGCCATCTTTATTAATCAAATAATTCTTACAAAAGTAATAAAAATAATTAGTTAATTTCCATAATAATATAAATATCTATATGACAATAAATGTTATCAATTGTCAATGAGATGTTTTTCAAAAATAATTTACTAATTTTGTAAAAATAAAAATTTAATATTAATAAACTTTTTTGTATGAAAACAGACATTCAAATAGCAAGAGAAACCCCTCTGAAAAAGATAGGCGATATAGCCGAAAGCATTGGTGTTAAAGGCGACGATATTCATAATTACGGGCAATATATGGCAAAGATACCGGCAGATAAGCTCAATGACGAGAAGATAAAAAAGAGCAATCTAATATTGGTAACGGCTATTACTCCTACCAAAACAGGTGTGGGCAAAACCACAGTTTCTATCGGACTTGCTCTGGGATTAAACAAAATAGGCAAACGTGCCATTGTGGCACTTCGTGAGCCATCGCTCGGTCCGGTATTCGGTATGAAAGGCGGTGCTGCCGGTGGCGGATACTCGCAGGTATTACCTATGGAGAATATCAATCTGCACTTTACGGGCGATTTCCACGCCATTACCTCTGCACACAATACCATTTCGGCTATGTTGGACAACTATATCTACCAACCAAACTCCGAAAAGATGCTCAAAGAGGTGGTTTGGAAACGTGTCCTTGACGTAAACGACCGAAATTTGCGTTATGTCGTTACGGGACTTAACGGTTCGGCTAATGGTGTTGTCCAAGAGTCGGGCTTCGATATTACCGCTGCATCGGAACTTATGGCTATACTTTGCCTTGCCGAAAATTTGGACGACCTTCGTCGCCGTATCGATAATATTATATTGGCTTATACTCATACGGGCGAACCCTTTACGGTAAAAGATTTGGGTATCGGAGGTGCTGTTACCGTGTTGCTCAAAGACGCTCTAAATCCGAACCTTGTACAGACAACCGAAAACACGGCAGCTTTTGTTCACGGAGGACCGTTTGCCAACATTGCTCACGGCTGTAATTCCGTTTTGGCTACCAAAATGGCGATGACATACGGCGACTATGTGGTTACCGAATCCGGTTTCGGTGCCGACCTCGGAGCCGAGAAATTTTTCAACATCAAGTGTCGCAAGAGTGGCTTACAACCGAAAGCAACCGTGATAGTGGCTACGGCACAAGGTCTGAAAATGCATGGTGGTACTCCTGCCGAAAATATAAAGCAAGAGGATATAGACGGACTTGTCAAAGGCTTGGATAACCTCCAAAAACACTTCGACAACCTCAACAAATTCGGGCAGACCGTAGTGGTGGCGTTCAACCGCTTCCCAACCGATACGGAGCAAGAGATAGATATTGTCCGCTCTTATTGCCAAAAACAGGGAGTACGTTTCGCACTCAACGAAGGCTTTACGGACGGTGGCAACGGTGCTATCGACTTGGCTCGTCAGGTGGTCGATGCGGTCGATAACAATCCGTCGAAACCGTTACAATTTACCTACACCGACGACGATTCGGTAAAGGCTAAAATAGAAAAAATCGCTCTTAATATCTACGGAGCTCGCGATGTAGTATTTGGCGAAAAGGCTATAAAGGTATTGAACAAGATAAAAGGAACCGACCTCGACCGTATGCCTGTGTGTATCGCCAAAACACAATACTCGTTTTCGGCCGACCCAAAAGCTTACGGAGTAGCCAAAGATTTTAGATTTAAGGTCAATGAGTTGGTAGTAAATCGGGGGGCAGAGTTTGTTGTTGCCATTGCGGGCGAGATGATGCGTATGCCCGGACTACCGAAAGACCCGCAGGCACGTCATATCGATATTATCGACGGACAAATCGAAGGACTTAGTTAGTTTTTAGGTACATACGTTTGAGTTAAATGGGTAGGTCTAAACGGCTTACCCATTTGTTTTGTTTGCTTTTGGCTGTTGGGATTTTAGCCATTGGCTCTTTTTATTAAAATCTCTCTCAATAGGTTATTTATACTTCTTTGCTGTAATTGCAGAGCGTAGCTCCGATTATGAATCAGGTATAACGGACAAATGTTATATAAACCCAAACAAAAAAACTATTTTATAATGAATAATTCGTATTTGTTTTGTACTTTTGCCAAAAAATTATTAAAAAAATGAGAATAGTAGAGACTTCAAAAATTACCTCACTTGTCGAAAAACTATGTATAGAAGCCTGTTGTGTGATAACAGAAGATATTTATAACTGTTTCAGGAGCTGTATGAAAACCGAAAAATCGGCTCTTGGCAGAGAAATACTCGGCACTCTTGTAGAAAATGCCGATATAGCACGCCAAGAACTCAGCCCTATTTGTCAGGATACGGGGATGACCGTTGTTTTTGTAACTATGGGACAGGACATACAGATTACAGGTGGTTTTATTGAAGATGCAATAAATCAGGGAGTAAGACAGGGCTATCAAAAAGGATACCTTCGTAAATCGGTAGTAAGAGACCCCATAGACAGAGTAAATACACAAGACAATACACCTGCCGTTATACATTATGAAATAGTTGAGGGCAATGAATTTCACATAACGGTGGCTCCCAAAGGATTCGGTAGCGAAAACAAAAGTGCTCTCAAAATGCTTACTCCCAGCGAAGGGGTAGAGGGTATCAAAAAGTTTGTCATAGATACCGTATCGCAGGCGGGAGCTAATCCGTGTCCGCCGATTATCGTCGGTGTAGGCATAGGTGGTACAATGGAACGTGCCGCATATCTGAGCAAAAAAGCCTTATTGCGTCCGGTAGGCTCTACAAGCTCCAATAATACTTTAAATACACTGGAAAAAGAACTTTTGGAAGCAATCAACAATTTGGGAATAGGACCGGCAGGATTTGGTGGCTCTACTACCGCTATGAGTGTTAATGTACTTACTAATGCTACCCATATAGCAGGATTGCCCGTTTCGGTAAATATCGGTTGCCATGCCACACGCCACGCCGAAGGAAGTTTATAATTAATCGTTTAACAAAAAACATCAGAAAAATGTCGGAAAAAAGAATACTCAAAGCTCCTTTTACGGATACAATGATACACTCGCTAAAAGCGGGTGATATGGTATATATATCGGGAACAATATATACTGCACGCGATGCAGCCCACAAACGCCTTTTTGAAATGCTTGCCGAAGGTCAGCCTATGCCTTTTGATTTTCAGGGGCAGGTGGTATATTATGCGGGGCCTTGCCCTGCCAAACCGGGGAAACCAATAGGTTCGGTCGGTCCCACCACAGGTGGGCGTATGGATGCCTATTCGCCCAAACTTATAGAGGAGGGTTTGAAAGTAATGATAGGTAAAGGCTCTCGCAATAGGGCAGTCGTAGAAGCACTAAAACAGTATAACGGAGTCTATTTCGCCGCTATCGGTGGAGCAGCGGCACTAATGGCAAAATGTGTAAAAAGTGCCGAAATAATAGCTTTCGACGATTTGGGTACAGAAGCGATAAGGAAGCTTGAAGTAGAGGAGTTGCCCGTAATTGTCGTTATTGATTGTAACGGAAACAATGCTTACGAAAAAGGGCGTGCAGAGTACGAAGTGTAAATTATTTTGTTTCGGGAAATATATCGGACAGCAATGTATTAATTTCTGATTTTTACCAAAACCCAATATTTTTAATATATCCTTAATTTATATTGTTAAACGATTTTGTAATATATCAAAAATTTGTATTACCTTTGTGAGATTAAATCGGAAAAACACAAAAAAATAAAATATAATCATGATTAAAGTAGGTATTAATGGATTTGGTCGAATAGGTAGAATGGTGTTCCGGGCTATCTACGACAACTTTTCAAACGATGTTCAAGTAGTTGGTATCAACGACTTGTTGGAGCCCGAATATTTGGCTTATATGCTGAAATATGACTCTGTTCACGGACGTTTCAAACATGAAGTTAAGGTAGAGGGTAACCACCTTATTGTCAATGGTAACCGCATTCGTCTCACCTCTGAGCGTGAGCCTGCAAACCTTAAATGGAACGAAGTAGGAGCCGATGTAGTGGTAGAATCGACAGGGCTTTTCCTCACGGACGAATTGGCTCGTAAACATATCACTGCGGGAGCCAAAAAGGTAATTATGTCTGCTCCTTCCAAGGACGACACTCCGATGTTTGTCTATGGTGTAAACAGCCATAAATACGCCGGTCAAGATATTATTTCCAATGCATCTTGTACAACAAACTGCCTTGCTCCTTTGGCAAAAGTAATCGACGACAATTTTGGTATCGTAAAAGGCTTGATGACTACCGTACATGCGGCTACTGCTACTCAAAAGACTGTCGATGGACCTTCGCAAAAGGATTGGCGTGGCGGACGCGGCATCTTGGAAAACATCATACCTTCGTCAACAGGTGCTGCCAAGGCTGTGGGTAAAGTATTGCCACAACTAAACGGCAAACTTACGGGTATGTCGTTCCGTGTACCGACATCGGACGTTTCGGTGGTCGATATGACCGTAGTATTGGAAAAATCCGCTACTATGCAAGAAATCAATGCTGCTCTTAAAAATGCATCGGAGACATATCTTAAAGGTATTCTCGGTTATACCGAAGATGCAGTGGTTTCGACCGACTTTGTAGGTTGCTCGCTTACTTCTATTTACGATGCTACTGCCGGTATCGGTCTCGATGGCAACTTCGTAAAACTTGTTTCGTGGTACGACAACGAATGGGGATACTCAAACAAGGTGGTAGAGATGATAAGGGTTATCTCAAAATAAAGTAATTAATAATTTAAGTTGTTAATATAATAAATGAGGAGGCTTATATGCTGTCAAAACAGGGTAGAGCCTCTTTTTTTACTACTTTTGCAAAACATAATTATGTTTGCTCAAAAATATTTCGATCGTTATCAGTGCCTACCGCCTACATTTATGCCAAATACAAACCAACGTCTTGGTATTGCGGTAGTCGTACCATGTTATGACGACGAAGATGTTATAAACACGCTCTTCTCGCTTGAGAGAGCCGATAAGCCCAAAGTTGATGTAGATGTAATAGTGGTGTTGAATTCTGCCCAAGATACCGAACGCAATATTGTGGAGAAACATAGAGCGTTATATACGGAGATGAAACGTTTGGGCGATGCAAATGTGTTTAAAAACATACATCTGTTACCTATTTTGCTCGAAGATATACCTGCGAAAATATCGGGTGTAGGCTACGCTCGCAAGGTCGGTATGGACGAGGCTGTAAGGCGTTTCGACGATATTGACAACAGACGAGGTGTGCTTGTCTCGCTCGATAGTGACTGTCGTGTAGCAAAAAACTATTTTACCGTTATAGATAAACTTTTTATAGATGGACATAGCGATGTCGCCACATTGGGGTTCGAACACAAAACGCACGACGAAGAGCAAGTCTATGACCCTAAACTGCTTAAAACAAGAGAGGTAGCGTGTCGAAAATATGAGCTTTATCTTAAATACTTTCGCCTGTCGCTACACAGTACGGGTTTCCCATACGCTATTCATACGATTGGGTCGTGTTTTGCCATAAATGCAGTAACATATATAAAAACCGGCGGTATCCCGCGTTTAAAGGGTGGCGAGGACTTTTATTTTCTTCACAAGGCAGCACAAATAGCTCCAATCACAAGAGTAAAGGATAAGATTGTGTTTCCTTCGTCGCGTTTGTCGGAGCGTGTTCCGTTCGGTACAGGCAGGGCAATAGCCAAGATAATGGCTACCGATGTGTACAAAGTATATAGTTTTGGCAGTTTTGCCGTATTAAGAAATTTTTTCGACCTCATACCACGACTTTTCAAACATATAGACCTGAATGAAATACCCTCGCCAATAGTTGATTTTTACGGCTCCGAGCGGTTGATGCAAAAGTTAAACGAGATAAGAAGTAATTCCAAAGAGTTGGCAACATTCTGTAAACGTTTTTTTGCTACGTTCGATGCCTTTTTTGCCGTACGGCTGCTCAACCATATTGCCGATTACGAAGATATAATGCTGTGTGCAAAAGAGATTTTGAGTTATCACAATCGGCTACATACCAATGAATTGACAGATATTTACAAGCAAATTGATGCACTTGATACAGCCATCTAATTATCGGGTTATAATAGCATAGAAAAAGAAAGGTATTTTTGAGGTGTATATAATTGGAGTGTAAAAAACTATTGTTATCCGATATAATTATACAAGTATCAATCATACAACAATATATCAAAATAAATTACTACCTTTACTACATTCTATTTGAATGGGAAAAATGATTGATACCGATACGAATAGCTGAAAATCATAGACACCTAACATTACAGATTAAACAACAAGTGAATTAAGAAAAAGTAGAAAAACAAAATGGAAGAATTAAATGACGAACTATACGAACGTATAGAAGAATTATCGGAAGAGGGCAATGAGTTTGCCGACGAAGAACAATATGCACAGGCAAAGGCTAAATTCGAAGAAGCCCTCAGCCTTGTGCCTGCACCCAAAACCGATTGGGAAGCCGCTTTGTGGCTGTATGCAAGTATCGGCGATATGAACTTTATGCTCGGCAATTACAAGGAATGCAGCGATAATATGTTCGATGCTCTCAACTGCCCGGACGCACAGGCAAATCCGTTTGTACACTTGCGTCTTGGGCAAGCCTTGTACGAACTCGGCAATACGGAAAGAGCAAAAGAACATTTACTGCGTGCCTATATGCTCGACGGCGAAGACATCTTCGAGGGGCAGGACGAAAAATATTTTGATTTAATAAAATCTATGGTGTAGGGTTAATTAGAAATTAAATAAAAAGGATAAAAACAAAATTAGAAAAATATTTGAAGATTATTTTAGTGAATTGCAGGCGGATATGGTAAGTATCTGTCTGGAAAATATTGAAGACAGAGTGGATACGGTGTACATATATTGCTCTTGTGAGGATAATGTTATCGCCATATCAAAATAAATTACTACCTTTACAGCATCGTTTTTGAAGAAAAAAAGTATTAATAACTAATTAAATACTCAAAAAAATGGGACAAAGCAAAAGTAAACAAGCAGAAGAACTTTGTAAAGAATTTCTATTGAGCAATCAAATTATTGATATATGCGAAGACAAGAAAGAGGAAGGATGTGATATTGTTGGTTATAAAGATGGGAAAAAATTATATTTTGAGATAAAAAGTTCTTCAGGCCGATCAAAAAAAAGTTTCTATGGAAGTGTTATGCAAAGCGAGTTGTTACTTGCAATAAAAAATAGAGAAAATTATAAATTTATTATTTGTCGTGTGGTAAACAAAAAGTTGGATCCAGCTCTCACTATATTAACTGTTGATGAGTTTTTAGCTTATTGTAAATACCAATCTCCTCTATATCGTTATTCATATAACAAAAATAAAGTTTCATCTCAAAAACATAGAAATATTAAAAATCTTGAGGGAATAATAATAAAAATGCAAAAACTACATGATATGTGCAAAGAAATAGACAAAAATTAATTTTTTGATATTAATAAATTCATCTTTTAATAACAGGTATATAAAAAATAAAGCACAAGAATATGGAAGAAATGAGAATACTTTCCCCGACAGCGATACTCGGATATGGCTTTCCGATGGAGTCTTTTGTCGAGGGAATGAAGCGTAAACCTCACGTAATAGCCGTAGATGCAGGCAGTACCGACCCCGGTCCGTACTATCTGGGAGCGGGTATCTCATTTACCGACAGAAATTCGGTAAAAAGAGATTTGGAAATAATGATTCCCGCCGGATTGGAAGCAAAAATACCTGTCGTAGTAGGTACGGCAGGCGGTAGCGGTGCCCGTCCGCACGTTGAGTTTGTCCTCGATATAGTAAGAGAGATAGCCGAAGAAAAAGGCTTATCGTTCAAGATGGCGGTCATACAGTCGGAGTTCGATAAGGAATTTGTAAAAGAAAATGTCCGTAAGGGCAATGTTTCGCCTCTGTTTCCCGCCAAAGAGATAACCGAAGCCGATGTCGATGAGTCTGTCCACATTGTGGCACAGATGGGCGAAGAACCCTTCATCGAAGCACTTGCACAGGGGGCAGATGTCATAATAGCAGGACGAGCATACGACCCTGCCGTATTTTCGGCATTAGCCATCAAAGAGGGTTTCGACAAAGGTTTGGCAATACATCTGGGTAAGATACTCGAATGTGCCGCCATTGCAGCCCTGCCCGGTAGCGGTAGCGACTGTATGTTTGGATACTTGCGTAAAGATAGCTTTGTCTTGGAGCCACTATCGCCCCTGCGTAAATGCACAACGCTATCGGTTGCCGCACATACGCTGTACGAAAAAACCAATCCTTACGTCCTTCCCGGACCCGGAGGAGCTATCAACCTGTATGAATCCAAATTCGAGCAGATAACCGACAATCAGGTGCGTGTCTCGGGCAGTAAATTTGTCCCCACCGAAGAATATTTCGTAAAACTCGAAGGAGTGAAAAAAGTAGGCTACCGTACCATATCTTGTGCAGGAGTGAAAGACCCTGTGATGATTTCAAAAATAGACGACATCACCCGAAGCGTACGCGAACGTGTAGTCAACAACTTCGAGCATTACGGTATCAAAGACTTCTTCCTCGACTTTAAGGTATATGGCAAAAACGGCGTTATGAATATGTTCGACAACGTAGAACAATCACACTCGGACGAGTTGCTTATAATCATCGAAGCTGTTGCAGCCACACAGGAACAGGCTAATACCATTTGCGGTTTTGCACGAAGCACAATGTTGCATTTCGGTTACGAGGGACGTATCTCCACAGCGGGCAATCTGGCTTTTCCGTTTTCGCCGTCGGATTGTAAAATGGGTGAAGTATATGAGTTTAACATCTATCATCTGATGAAGGTAGATAACCCCGCAACACTGTTCCCCATAGTATATGAAGTATTCAACAAAGGACAAAAACAATAAAGGAGGATTTTTACGATGAAATATAAATTGGTAGATGTGGCATCTGTTATCAGAAGCAAAAATTCGGGACCTTACGAACTCACTTTCGATATCATCTTCAAAGATTTCGATATGTACAATAAGGTAAAATCGGCTAAGGCTATTAACGAAAAGGCTTTTTGTCGGCTTTACAACATTCCCGAATCGGATATTATAGGTTTGGTCTATTTCGACCCTGCCAAAGCGGTAAAGATAACCATTGTACGTCCTATTCCTTCGGGAGCATTGGGCGAAACCGACGTTTACGGAGCCCAACAGCACGCCCCACTGATGAAGATGGAGTTTGAAATGTAAGTTAAAAAGGGGGTAGTTGAATGCCCCCTTTTTTAATATATAATTATTAGTGTCCGATAAAAGTTTTTTTTTAATTTAGGGTGATAGTTTTTTGAATTTCAGTTTTTTGTTTATAAAATTTCATTACTGTATAATATATTATCAATCGTACCAAAGCCCCAATCTCGTTTTCTTCTCTCTTAGGTTGGGGCGGATAGCCCCAACGAAATGCTAAAACATTCCGATAGCCTCACGCCCATTTCACAACAAAAGCATATATCCGGTTGCTTATTAAGATATTACAGATTGATTTCGGTTTTTTATCGGACAGCAAAAAAATAGAGTAAGTTTTTGACTTACTCTACTATCAGTTTTATAAATGTGCTTTGTGTACCTTTTAGACTTTTAACAAAATATATACCTCTCGGCAAATTGGTAGCATCTATGGTTTTGCTGTTACCTTCGGTTATTAATGCTCCTTGTGTATTGTACAGATACCATTTATCTACATTAGAGGCGAAAGTTGCTGTGGCTTTGGTTGGGTTTGGGTATAAATGTACGGACATTATGTTTGTGATATTCTCTAAGGCTGTGGTAAGAGGTGTTTCTCCGTTTAATAGTATCCAACCTTTGTTTTTGGCTCGAATAATATCGTCTGAACTATATTTGTTATTGTCGGCTGTCGGGTCTTCTGCCGAATTGTGAAAAATAATGATGCCTTGTTCGCCTTGTGTGCTGCGTTGTTCGAGATTGTCTATCATCGAACGCGTACCTTCCACAGTCAGTTCGTTGTGGTCTATTAATATTGTTTGTAATGAACTACATCCTTTTGTAGATAATGTTGTCAATTTATTATGGTCACAAGCCATTGCTACAAGAGCCGTATTGTTTTTTAATGTCAGATTTGATATTTGATTAAAACTACAACTTACAGATGTAAGCAAAGTATTGTTTTCCAAATTTAATTCTTTAAGAGAGTTGTCGCCGCAACTTAAAACCGTTAACTTGCTCAAATTACTAATATTCAACTCTCCGATACTATTGGTAAAACAATAAAGTTCTTTGAGTTCGGTATTATTGGATAAATCAAGATTGCTTAATTCGTTGATTTTGCAATTTAATTCAATTATATTAGGTTGTTTGCTTAAATCAATAGTTTTTAGCTTGTTATCTCCACAATACAATTTTGTTATAAGAGGGTTATTATTAATGTCGAGTTCTTTAAGATTACATCCTTCGCAATATAATTGGTCTAATTTGGTATTATTGGTAAGGTTTAGGGTATTTATCTTATTTTTACTTACATTTAATATGGCTAAGTTGCGACATACGCTAATATCCAAAGAATTAAGTTTATTTTTATAACAAGCCAACTCTATAAGTTTTGTAGCCCCTTGTAAATCTATTGAAGTAAGGTTGTTTTCTTGACAATATAGGAGAAGTAGCTCTGACGGATTTCCCAGTATAAGGTTTTCAAGTTGATTATCATTGCAATACAGACGAGCTAAATGTTCGTTCCGTGATACATCAAGTTGTGTTAGTTTATTTATGTCGCATTTTAGTACAAGTAATGATTGTGCTTGACGACAGTCGATTTCATTCAATTCAAGTGAAGAACACTCTATACCTAAAATATCACCTTGTATTGTAATAGTAGGTGAAGCCACAGGTGATGTCAGAGCCAAAAATTTTGGGTTATTGACATCAGACGAAACCTCATAATTTTTTTTGATACCATCTCCCAAGTCAATTGTTATATTTTTATTTTTTGCCGCAATACTCAAACGTATGGGCTTATCTTTGGCAATATTACTTTTTAGTACTATCAACTCATTACCTTGACCATATGATACGGTAACGACAAAAAATGAAATTAAGAAAAATAGAATTGTTTTTTTCATAAAAAATTAGCAACAATAATTAAAAATTTGAAACATTAAAATTTATATAAAAAAATATTTTTTGTGATTTTTTGTTTGCAAAGTTAAAAATTTTATTGAATTTATACAACAAAATGTTTTAAACAAACAATGTTCATATTGTAATCGTCGCCAAACAGTTGCCCTATAAATACAGTCTATTCGCAACAATTGCGTATTGTGGTTTTTATTTATAAAGCAAAAAGATTGCAGTTTTTTTGTTGAGGTTAATATCTTCTTTTTTCCATTCGTTGAGAGATAAAGTTTTTATAAATTCGTTATCGGTAGTTAGTTCTGATGCTATGCAAAGTTTGATATTCGGTTTAAGATTTTCTATTATATCTTTTATAATTTGATTGTTTCGGTAAGGCGTTTCGATAAATATTTGTGTCTGATTTTCCAAGAAGATTCTATTTTCAATCTGTTTGAGTTTTGCTGTCCGAGCTTTTTTGTCGATAGGCAGATAGCCACAAAAAGCAAAGTTTTGTCCATTGAAACCGCTCGCCATAAGAGAAAGAAGAATAGACGAAGGTCCTACCAAAGGTACTACTTTTATGCCTTTGGTTTGTGCCAATGCCACGACATCGGCTCCGGGGTCGGCTATGGCAGGGCAGCCCGCTTCGGATATTATTCCTAACGAATGGCCTTCGTAAATTGGTTTTAATAAATTCCCTATTTGTTGCGAATCGGTGTGTTTATTAAGCTCATAAAAATGCAAATCGTCTATAACTATATTTTTATCGACTTGTTTTAGAAATCGTCTTGCCGTACGTATATTTTCTACAATAAAGTGTCGTAACTCTTTGATAACATTCGTATTGCTTAGAGGCAAAACGTTGTTGAGGTCGGTCTCGCCCAATGTGGTGGGTATAAGGTATAGTGTTCCCATTTTGGTAGTATT
This sequence comes from Bacteroidota bacterium, assembly GCA_041814825.1. Classification (GTDB taxonomy): domain Bacteria; phylum Bacteroidota; class Bacteroidia; order Bacteroidales; family Paludibacteraceae; genus F0058. The sequence goes on from JBGXXV010000117.1 coordinate 16,278, forward strand.
ATTAAATCTATTCGAACAAAGGTACAACTTTTGCGGAGATTATACGCTCTTTGATACGACAAAAATGCTTTATTTTCTTAACATAAGTCCTGTATCTGTGTACCAGTCAAGTTTTTGATATTCGGTAATTAGTGTATCATTGAGATGTACAAAAATACTTATGCCATAACTTTTTTCTATTTTTAATTTTGATAAAAAAAATGGTGTAAAATCGTTATACATTACTACATTTTTTAGGTTTTGTTCCCAATTTTGTATCTCTGCCTGTTGCAAATAATCGAATAAGTCGTAATACACAGCATTTTCCCGAACCTCGTACTTTTGTACATCTTGGTGTAAGTATGTCATAGTGTCTGTGTTTATGTTACTCCTAATATTGTGGGCTAATTCGCTTAGGTGTTTGGTGGCTACCACAGCAATAGTGGCAGACTGAAAAACTCCTGTCTGCTGTTTGTAGTAGTTCATATAGTTTTCGGCAATAGCCCGATAATCGATTGAGTAGGCAAACAGTAAACCAATTATTTTGTCGTAAGGAAAACCTGTTACCAGTATTTCGGAGGGTGAGGCTATTATGTGGTCAGTTTTATCACGTAGTTGATATATAGTTTCGATATTGCTCATAAGGCAAGCATCAAAAATAATAAACTCAAATTTTGTTGGCAACGACTTTGCTAACTCAATTATATCCATCTCTTGCCCCTTGTCTAAACCAAATGCATATTGCGGAGAGCCGGATTTAATATCGTCGTAAGCTCCTTGTGGCAACCAACCTGTACCGTGCGACCACAATATCAAACCAAAGTCAATAGCAGGGTATAACCTCATAGCATCGGACAAAACCATTGAAAGTACTTCGCCCGAAGCAGAATTGTGCTTGCTATACCGACATATCTCTTTTATTTTATTATTTTTTATTTCAAATAGTTTTGGTATGCTATCGGAACTTGACGATGGAGCATCGACATAAACCAAAAGGTTATTGTTGGCAGGTACAGTTGCTTGCAGCATCTCTTTTATATCCTTTATTGCATTTCGGTAAAGATTGTTATCGGCTGCCATATATACCAAAACCGTACGATTGGCTATCGGCGTATCGTTGTTGCGACAGCCCCATAGCAGTACAGCAAACAGTATTATTATAAGTCTGTAAGTACGACACATAGATATTATTGTAAAGCCCCAAACAGGGTAGTAACCTTAGTTTTTCTACCCTGTTAAAATTTTTTATTGGTTCTTACCTTTTATTTTTATAGGGTTGGTTGTACCTCTAAACACTGTACCATCGGTAAGTGTAACCTCTACCGTAAATGTATAGGAGTCAGAGTTGTCAGGTGCAACATCTAAAATACACTCCCAGTTGTCATCTATAAATGGACGATTGGCAAAATCGGCTGTTGCTAAGTTTGTTACTGCTACCGATATAGGTACTTCGTTGTAATCTATATTCCATTTATAAACATAGTGTGTGGGGGCATAAGTATAACCACTCTTTACAGTAGCATATGGGTCATCGAAAAAGACTGTAAACAGCGAACTCAAATTACTTCCTTGTGGGAATTGGGCGTTGAATGCTTTATCGGAAGTAATCCTAATACTCTCTACCGTATTCATAATGGCACATACATCTGTTTGCCTACGCATACTTTTGTTAAAAGCTGTGTCTCCTATTAGATTTACAAGACTGTCGTAAACCCTATTCATTTTTCTTACCTCTTCCAAATAATAATAGTCGGTGTTTGGATTTTCTGGTCGTCTATAATATAATCCTTCCTGACCTTTTGTTATAACCATTCTAAATCCCAATCTTTCACTTACATCATAATATTGGCTAAAATCCTCTACAAGTCCGCCGGTAGTGTAAATAATTTGTTGGGTTGTATCCATCCTACTACCTTTTACAACATATACAACGAACTCTTTAGTTTTACTCAAATCTCTAAAATACTGAATGTACGATTTGTAAAATCGTAGTGGTGGAGGAGTGTCCGGGGGTGTCGGTGTTGTATCACAACCAAGTAATATTAAAATTACACTAAATACTAAAATATTTTTTTTCATAATCAAAATGTTTAATTGTTTTTGTATAAAAATGGAATGTTATTGGCTGCCATATATACCAAAACCGTACGATTGGCTATCGGCGTATCGTTGTTGCGACAGCCCCATAGCAGTACGGCAAACAGTATTATTATAAGTCTGTAAGTACGACACATAGATATTATTGTAAAACCCCAAACAGGGTAGTAACCTTAGTTTTTCTACCCTGTTAAAAATTTTTATTGGTTCTTACCTTTTATTTTTATAGGGTTGGTTGTACCTCTAAACACTGTACCATCGGTAAGTGTAACCTCTACCGTAAATGTATAGGAGTCAGAGTTGTCAGGTGCAACATCTAACATACATCTCCACTCATCACCGATAAATGGACGATTGGCAAAATCGGCTGTTGCCAAATTTGTTTTTACGATAGATTTGGGAAATATATTTTTATAAGCCCAATCATACTCATAATGGTCAGGAGCTTGTTTGTAACCACTCTTTACGGTAGAATAAGGGTCGTCAAAAAAGACAGTAAAAAGAGAACTTATATCACTTTCTTTTGGGAATTTTGAATTGTAATCTTTATTACATGTTATAACAAATGTACTTATAGGAGTAATAATAGCTCCTATATCAATGTGTTCTCGAGTAATTTTGTTAAATGCAGTATCACCTATCAAATTCAAAAGACTGTCATACACTCTATTGATTCGTTCATTTTCTTTCCAAACATCAGGATTTGTATATTCCTTTGAACCCATTGGCTTTCTATAATATAGCCCGATTTGATTCATTCTCACAGATACACCGATACTCAAGTTTTCATCTATACCATAATATTTGCTATAATCCTCTATAAGATTACCTTCCGGATATACTACTTTGTTAATAGTATCTATTCTATTACCTGAGCTTATCCATACACTTAGTGTTTGATTATTAATTTCTCCCAAATCTCTAAAATACTGAATGTACGATTTGTAAAATCGTAGTGGTGGAGGAGTGTCCGGGGGGGGCGGTGTTGTATCACAACCGAATAATATTAAAATTACACTAAATACTAAAATATTTTTTTTCATAATCAAAATAGCTTATTTGTTTTTGTATAAAAAAGGATAAATTTCTAAGTTATACTTAAAATCATAATAATCGCCCTCTACCGATTTGGTGTCAGAGACATAATATAAAAATTAATAGAATGATAGAATAAAATATCATACAAATTTATAAAAATAAGAGTTAAAAACATATTTTCTTTAAAAAATTTTATACAAAAAAAGGAAACCAAGACTTAGCCTGATTTCCTTTCTCGTTTATCAATAACTTTTAAATATTTTTACTTTTTGATGTTAGGCAATTCCAACCCGTAGTTTTTCTTTCTATCAATTCCTTTTAGCATTAGCCCCAAGAATAGAGCAATCACACCACACGAAGCGAATACAATCATCGCAAATGTATAGTTGTAGCCCGTAGGACTCGACACACCCGGATTGGTAACCTCCAATACCTTACCGATAAGTATCGGGAACGACATCAATCCGATATTTTGAACCCAGAATATTACTGCATAAGCAGACCCCAAATAACGATTGTCCACAAGTTTCGGCACACTCGGCCACAACGATGCGGGCACCAGCGAAAACGATATACCAAGCAATATAATTGCAGAATAAGCTACCGGTTTAGTGAAATATGCTGTCGGCACAAAAGCAAATATCGAGTGACAAATTATCATCAGCAATGCACCGAATATGAGCATTGTCGCTCCTTTACCCTTGTGGTCGAGAAACATTCCGAGGAATGGCGTAAGTACCATTGCTCCGAGTGGGAAGTACGAGAAAATATCGCCCGCTGCACGAGCATCGAGAGCCAAACGGCTTTCTAACATATTGGTAGCATATTTTTGGAATGGGAATATAGCCGAATAGTAGAGTACACAAAGACCCGCAACAATAAGGAATACCTTCGACGAAAGCAATGCTTTGAGGTCCGATATTTTGAAAGGTTCTTCGGGTTCTTCGCCGCTTTGCCCAATCTGCTGTTCGAGCTTTCTGTCCATAAAGAAATATATGGTAAAGCATAGCAAACCAATGCACAACAGTGCAAGATTGAATAGTACGGGAGCACTTATCGAACCGTAAGACTCGGCGATACGAGGCGATAACCGCAAAATAGCAAACACTCCGAGACGTGCTATTGCCATTTCTAAACCCATAGCAAGAGCCAACTCTTTGCCGTTAAACCATTTAACTATAGCCTTAGATACGGTAATACCTGCCATTTCGGTACCGCACCCGAAAATCATAAAGCCCAATGAGGCGAGTTTAGCAGATGGCGGAAAACTAACCCAAAACGTCCCGAGCCAGTCGTGTATGGCTGTACTTTGGAACGTATCGGTAAGAGCGTAGTACTTGATACCGGCACCTATTATCATCAACACGCCTGCAAGTAAAGCCGTATAACGCACCCCAATCTTGTCGAGAATAATACCGGCGAAGATGAGGAAAAAGAAAAACACGTTCAAGAAAAATTCGCTACCGGCAAATATCCCGAATGTGCTTGATGTCCAACTCAAATTGGTTTCCAACATTGATTTTAATGGCGATAGAACCTCTACAAACATATAAGAGAAAAACATCATCGCCGAGATTAGAAGTAGGACTGTCCAACGCCATATAGGCTTGTCCTTCATCAACTTTGTTACTTTTTCTGTCATAAAAATTTATTATTTTGTTTTAATTAAATATTTTTATCAATGTTTTAAAGAAAAATCAAGCAAAGATAATTTTTCATTTTAAAATAGACAAAATTTTTTTTCATACCACGATTAATTATTAACTTTGCGGATAATTTTTAAAAAAAACAATATGTTTTCAGGAATAGTAGAAGAAGCAGCTGTCGTAACAAAGCTGACCAAAGAACAAGATAATTTGCATATAACACTAAGTTGTTCATTTACAAACGAATTGAAGATAGACCAAAGCATATCGCATAATGGAGTATGCCTTACTGTGGTCGATATAGAAGGAAATGAATATACCGTTACTGCGATTAAAGAGACGCTTGAAAGGAGCAATCTCGGATTGCTCGAAGTCGGCAGTAAGGTAAATCTCGAACGTTCTATGATAATGAATGGGCGATTGGACGGACACATAGTACAAGGGCATGTTGACCAAACAGCCTTATGTCGTTCGGTAACAGAGGCAAACGGTAGTTACTATTATAAGTTTGAATATCAAACAAATAAAGAAATGGTAAAAAGAGGATATTTTACCGTTGATAAAGGTTCGGTAACAGTCAATGGCGTTAGCCTTACGGTCTGCAACCCAACCGATAATAGTTTTGAGGTGGCAATAATTCCATACACATTCGAGCATACCAACTTTAAGAATATCAAAGAGGGTAGCGTGGTGAATATCGAATTCGATATTTTGGGTAAATATATAGCCCGTTTGCAATATATTACAGAAGAGTAGTCGAAAAATACTAAATATTTGCGACTTCTAACTCAAAAACAATCAAATGAAAACTTGCCTCTCAATTTTATTTTTGGCTCTTTTTCTCGCAGTTGTGTCGTGCAAATCCAAGGTTCGGTCTCAGTCTGATTACGAACAGACAAACGATAGTGTGCAAAACGATACTACTGTCGTTTTGGTCGATAGCACCGAACAGCAGTTGAATGCACTTTTGGAGCGGTTTAGAGCCAACAAAGAGAGTGTGCTGAAAAAACTCCCCAAAATCAATGCCGAAGAAGCCAATAAGCTATACGAAAGCTATTTGAAAGCAAACAGTGAGTTTCTTACAAAAATAGATTCGTCCGAAGTATGGATTCTCAGCGAATTTTATTATTATTGTCAAGTAGCAGAAGCGATAATAAAGAAGAAGAGCAAGATACTTGGGCAGTATGGGCTTGAGTTTTGGGAAATAGGCGAAGGATATGTCGAAATCCGAACCGTTCACGACTACTATTATCGGATATTTAGAGATTATGTTACGCCCGACTATCGCGACTATCTCGACATAACGCAGGAAGAAGACAAACATCTTTTTGCAGCAGATGCGGGCTTGAGCATAAGTTTTCACGATTTGGGCAAAAGAGTTGTCAGATGGGAAGAGTTTATGTACAAATATCCTAACAGTACATTGATACCCAAAGCTAAAGAGATATATCAATATTATCAAATGACCTATCTTTTGGGAATGGACAATACGCCCACTATCGAAAGTTGGCATGGAGATAAAGACGCACCGTATATTTATGAAGAAAATCTCGAAGAATTCCGTAGCTTTATCGCCAAATATCCGAATAGTCCTACTACTAAATTGGTTGAATATCTGTTAGCTAATTTCAAAAATGATAATATTTACTCTCTCTTGAACAAAATGCAAGAGGAGTTGCTAAAAGATTTTCATCCACAAAATGAATAGAACTTCAATATTTCTGCTGTTAGTTGCTGTGGCTACACTTTGTTTTGGGCAGAATGTAGCAATAATTGATGGATTTTCGGACAAATACTATGCGACTTTGAACATAAAACCCGGAGAAGAAAACGAAGTGTTCAAAAAAGGGATAGTATCAATTTTTTCCAAAGCAGACCAAAAAGAGATAGTTACAATAGAGTCCGACGAATTTTCTTTTGATTTGGACACAAACGGCAATATCGAAACCAACATAGTTGAATACCCTTATGGCAAACAGAGCATAATAATATGTCAAGATTTTAATTTTGACGGACTAAACGATTTGGCTATAATGGACGGTTATTTCAGTTGTTATCACGGACCTTCGTTTCGGATATATCTCGACTCTCCTAAGGGGCTTCGGTATAGCGAAAGTTTTACTAATCTTGCACACGAATACTGCGGTATGTTTGATGTGGATTATGATAAACAGTTGATTTACACTATGACCAAAAGCGGTTGTTGTTGGCATCAGTTTTCTACTTTCAGAGTAACAAACGATACTCCACAGTTAATATTGTTGGAAGAACAAGATGCACGAAATTTCCCCTATTTGATAAACTCTACTACCGAATATAAAAACGGTAAAAAAACGGAATTTATCGAAAAAAATATTGACCTTAACGACGAACAAATAAATATTATTTTATCTTTTGATTTAATCAATAACAACAAAAAAGTAGTATTATTTACTTATATCGACAATTCGCTCAACTATGTATTGATAGTACCCGATACGGAAGTAGAGTTTTCGTTCCCGTTAGAAATGGAATATACCGATAGAGATTTTATTATGAACCGTACGAAAAACAGGCTGACGTTTAGAAACCAAAATGCTGTTTATCAGATATATGAGCAAAAGAATAGAGACAGCACTATTGATAAAATCGGTATAAAAGTTTCGGTAAATGGCAAAAATTATCATTTGAAAGGAGACGTTAATTCCATAAAAGGAACACTTGACAATATAAATAAAATCCGACTTAATAATGTTGTAATCGAGTGATAATATTCATTTGAGATAAACATAAAGTGAAATGATTATATTGAGAAATTTACTCTTTCCGGTAATAAATATTTGTATTACCTTTGTATTTCGAAATTAAAATAAAAGATATATGAAAAAGATATTTTTATTTTTGTTCTCTTCTATTTTCTGTTCATTAGGTTGTACCACACAAAAAGCTATAAGAATGAAATCCGTTGAAGCACAAAATTTTATTGCCAACAACAAAGAGTTGGTTATCATTGATGTACGCACTCTTGAAGAATTTGACGAAGGACACCTAAAAGGTGCTATCAATATAGATATAAAAAAATCAGATTTTGAAGAACAAATCAATAAACTTGATACGACCAAAACATATCTTGTATATTGCCGTTCGGGAAGACGCAGCAGTAATGCGGTAAAAATTATGAGCGACAAAAATTTTACGTCGATTTACGAAATTTCAGACGGTTTTTTAGGTTGGTCAGAAAACGGATTACCTGTCGAAAAGTAATAAGTCTCTTTTACTTATGAGAGATATGGTTATTAATAAGTATCTGAAATTGTGGTTTCCGGTGATAACCTTACACGCTCTTCATCAGTTGGAAGAGAGTATATGTTTTTTTCAATGGTATATCGACAATGCTCATAAGATACCCGATTGGTTGCTCATACAGACTACGGAAAATGCTCAAATAGCAGTGGATAATCCCGAATATTTTATTCTGGCCTCCGTTGCTCAAATAGCGTTTGTATCTATATTGGCATTTGCTTTCAGGCGTAGAGAGAATATTACCGGAGTGCTTATAGTCGTCTATATATTGGTGCTCTCGTTTTTCCTTATATGGCATATAGCGGTCAGTTATGTGGCAAACAGCTATTCGCCGATAATGGTTACTTGTATAGGCGGATTGTATCTTATTCCGAAGTGGCTATATAAATTGTTTAGGTTGCGTGCTAAATAGTTAATTTTGAGTGCTATACGGTCTGTTATTTGTCGTGAGAAAAACATCTGTATTACTTTTCCGAGCAAATTTATTAACTTTGCAAGCTAATTTAATTACCAATTGTTATTTAAACCGACAAGAATATGAATTTCAGACGAACAAACATAACTACTGCACTGCCTTACGCCAATGGTCCGGTGCATATAGGTCATTTGGCGGGGGTTTATGTGCCAGCCGATATTTATGCCCGCTATCTTAGAAATAGAGGCGAAGAGGTTGTCTTCATAGGCGGTAGCGACGAACACGGCGTACCCATTACCATCAAAGCTCGAAAAGAGGGAGTTACTCCACAGGATATTGTGGACAGATATCACGAAATAATAAAAAAATCTTTTGAAGATTTTGGTATCTCTTTCGATGTATATTCGAGGACGACCTCCAAGACACACTATAAGGTATCGTCCGATTTTTTCAAAACCCTCTACGACAAAGGCGAATTTATAGAACAAACCTCCGAGCAGTATTACGACGAAGAGGCGAAGCAATTTTTGGCAGACCGATATATTATCGGTAAATGTCCGCATTGCGGCAATGAGCGTGCCTATGGCGACCAATGCGAGTCGTGCGGCACATCGCTCAATCCTACCGACCTGATTAATCCGCAGTCGGCTATTTCGGGTTCTAAGCCGGTAATGCGACAGACAAAACATTGGTATCTGCCTCTAAATAAGCACGAACAGTGGCTTAGAGAATTTATCCTCGACAATCATAAAGAGTGGAAAACCAACGTTTACGGGCAGTGCAAAAGTTGGCTCGATATGGGTTTGCAGCCGCGTGCCGTCAGTCGCGATTTGGATTGGGGAGTACCTGTACCGCTGCCCGATGCGGAGGGTAAGGTACTTTATGTTTGGTTTGATGCCCCGATAGGGTATATTTCAAATACGGTGGAATTGTGCGAACAAGACCCTCAACGGTTCGGCAATTGGGAAAAATGGTGGAAAGACCCCGAAACACGCCTTGTACATTTTATAGGCAAAGACAATATCGTTTTTCACTGTATTGTATTCCCCGCTATGCTAAAAGCCGAAGGTTCGTTTATACTTCCCGACAATGTCCCTGCAAACGAATTTCTAAATCTCGAGGGCGACAAAATAAGTACTTCGAGAAATTGGGCTGTTTGGCTTCACGAATATCTTGAAGAGTTTCCCCAAAAACAAGACGTCCTTCGTTATGTACTTACTGCCAATGCTCCCGAAACCAAAGACAACGACTTTACTTGGAAAGATTTTCAGGCACGCAACAATAGCGAACTTGTGGCTATTTACGGCAACTTTATCAACCGTACTTTGGTATTGACACAAAAATATTTCGACGGCAAAGTACCCCAAATATACAATATCGAAGATATAGACAAAGGTGTATTGGCTCAAATAGCCGATAGTAAAGCAAAAATAGAAAATCTGCTCGACGAATTTCATTTCCGCGATGCACTGCGTGAGGTAATGAATCTCGCCCGTGTAGGCAACAAGTATCTTGCCGATACGGAGCCTTGGAAGTTGGCAAAAACCGACATAAACAGGGTAGCTACCATATTGAACGTATCGTTGCAGATAGCTACAAATCTGAGTATTGCTTTCGAACCGTTTTTGCCTTTTTCGTCCGAAAAACTTCGTAATATGCTCAACTTCACCTCTTCGAACTGGGCAGATTTCGGAAAATCAGACTTGCTCCCGACAGGGCATACCATTGGCAAAATAGAACTTCTTTTTGAATTAATAGACGATGCCGTTATCGAATTTCAGATAAATAAGCTACAAAAGACCAAAGAGGACAATGCCTTATTGTCGCAGACCGTAAAACCCATAAAAGAGACTATCGACTTTGAAGATTTTCAGAAGGTCGATATACGTGTGGGCAGGGTATTGGAATGCTCCAAAGTACCCAAAGCCGACAAACTGTTGCAGTTCAAAATAGACGATGGTATGGGTGGACGCACCATTCTGTCGGGGATAGCCCAATATTATCCCGAACCCGAAAAACTGGTCGGGGAGCAAGTCTGTTTCGTTGCCAACTTTGCCCCCCGCAAACTGCGTGGCATAGATAGCGAAGGAATGATACTGTCTGCCGAAATGCCGGACGGACGGCTGGTATTATTGCAGCCCGAAAGTCCCATTGTATCGGGTAGTTCTATTGTTTAATAAAAACGAAATATCCATATCACGTTATGCACATAAGCGAAGCGGAATTTGTAATATCCAACACCGATTATCGGCTTTGCCCCAAAGGAACAATGTCGGAAGTGGCTTTTATTGGGCGTTCTAATGTGGGTAAATCATCTTTGATAAACTACCTCACGGGCAAAAAGGATTTGGCAAAAACCTCGTCTAAACCGGGTAAAACACTGTTGATTAACCATTTTTTGATAAACAAAGGGTTTTATATTGTCGATTTGCCCGGTTATGGTTTTGCCAAAGTAAGTAAGACCCAGCGAGACAAACTCCGTAAGATAATAGAGGATTACATAATGTTTCGTCCGCAACTTGTCAATTTGTTTGTTTTGCTCGACAGCCGTCTCGAACCCCAACAAATTGATTTGGACTTTATCGATTGGTTGGGGCAGGGAAGTATTCCTTTTTCGATTGTATTTACCAAAAGCGACAAGCTGTCCAAAAGCATGCTTATGCAAAATATCGACACATACAAGAACAAACTCTACGAGACATGGGAGACACTTCCGCCCATATTCGTAACATCAAGCGAAAAGCGGGAGGGAGGCATCGAAATATTGGAGTATATCGGCAAAATTGTTTAGAAACAGACGTTTAAATTCTTTTTTTGCTTTGCAAATAAATAATAAAAGCTATCTTTGCTTTGTCAAAACAGTATTGAAAATAATCAAATAAAATAAACGTGAAATGAAAGCACTTTTTGCAGGCAGTTTCGACCCTTTTACCATAGGACACAAAGACATTATAGACAGGTCTTTGCCTTTGTTTGACCGCATTATAATAGGCATAGGTTATAATGTGTCGAAACACTATATATACTCTTCCGAAGAGATAGCCGCCAATATCGGACGTATATTCGCTTCCGAACCCAAGATAGAGGTTAAAATATATAACGGACTGACAGTAGATTTTGCACGACAAGAGTCGGTCGATTGCTTCTTGCGGTCGGTACGTAGCGTCAGAGACTTTGAGTACGAGCGCGATTTGGCTGAGATAAACCGTCGCCTTTCGGGTATAGAGACGTTTTTTATGTTTTCCTCTCCCGAATTGTCGCATATTTCGTCATCTATGGTACGCGAACTTATCGGTTACGGCAAAGACGTAAGTGCTTTCTTGCCTTAATTCTTAACGTTAATCAATTGGTTCGAAATGGCGTATATAGTCAATCCCGCTATCGAATGAATCTGTAATTTGGTGGAAATATTCCTTCTATGAGTGGTAACGGTATGAATGGAAAGATTTAGTTTCTCGGCTATCTCTTTGTTTGTTAGCCCATTGACTATCTCCACAAGTACTTCCTGTTCGCGTATGGACAGAGCCTCTTCGGGCAAATCTTTTTGATTAAGATTCATAAGCTTCGATAGTTTGGATTTGATGCGTTCCGTAGAGTCAAATATCGAAATAACCTCATCAAATTCGTTCAACATCTGGGCATAATCCAAAGAATGTTGCAGAGCAATATGTTTGCATGGGTGTTTTTTCTTGATTTTCTTTACGTCTCCGCTTCTTGTCAACGATAAATCGAGCAACAGAATATCGGGTTGATACTTAAAAACAAGAGGGGATAGTGTACTGTAATCTAAAATCTCATATATTTCTATATTTTTCCCCAAAATCTGTTTCAACACGCTTTTTATGCCTGTAAAAATAATTTCCGAAGGCTCATATATAAGTATTTTTATGTTTTTCACTTTGATTTCAATTGATTTTCGAGTGTTTGAACTATTGGCACTAATAGCCTGTCTTCTATACATATATGCGAAAATAGGTCTTCTTCACAAACAAATATGTCGAATAAAACACTATTAATCTTGTTTGTACTTTTAGCAGGATAGTATTTGATAATTATATTCTTAAATTCTGTCATACGCTCTTCTACATGGTTATGCTGACGGGCAAAAATATTGATATTGTAATTTTTTATTTTGCTTTTGTTTATCAGCGATTCTATATATGGAAATACCATTGTATTTTCGTATTCCATGTGTTTTTTTACTTCGGCTATATATTCGTCGAAATAGAATATAATAGCATTTGATAATTCGTTAGACAATTCGTTTTTGTCCTGCTTTACAATGTTATAAAGTTTTTCTCTTATATCCGGCAGACGAAAATTCAGAAAATAATCATGCGAATTTTTGAGGTATGTAATTATTTCCTGCAAAGAAATCTTTTTACTGTCAATATCTCTATAATTGGTGTTTTCGAGCAAAATACCCACTATTACGAGAAAAGTAGTAACATCAATATTATTTTCGCCGCATACCTCTTTTATTGTCTTGTCGCCGAAGCCAAGAGGAATTCCAAAACGACTCATAACAAACAGCATTTTATAATGGCTTGTTATCAAATCGCTCATTTTATCGGTTGGTTTATACATGGTGTGTTTTTGATTAAAAAAATAAGATTTACAAAGTTAATAGTTTTTTTCTTGTTTGTAGATATTTTATTTATAATAATAATGGTAATAGTTTGATAGCAAGATAGTTGGTGTAATTAAATAATTATACTGATTTAATTGCGCCAACCGATAAAAAATATTAACTTTGTGTACTTGTTGAACGAGAAATCGGAAATGCCTTTGTAATGGTAAGAAAAAATATTATCAGATTATGTATAACAATATGATTTAAAAACTCATAAAATCAATATAAGATTAACCGCAAAATACTATATAACAAAATGACAGATAAATATCTATTGATTAAAGTGGGCTGGTTGACAAATGTGAAAACTATTTATATCCCTGAAAAATCTCAAGAAGAGATTCGACTGTTAGAACAACAAAATATTGAATATTATCATAAAATGTTTGAGACTAAAATTAATTTTTTGCAAGAAAAAAAATTAACAACAAGGATAATTTTACACGAAGGGGATTTGATAAGTGATGAGAGTAGCTTATATGTACAAGATTTGACAGAAGAGGGATTGAGATTTTATCTTACGGGTATAATAGAATGGACAAAGAAATTGGACAGAAGCAAAAATAGAAAAGATATTGTATCAGACACTATTTTTCTTGAAAAAAAATATAATGAATTTGTGGAATATGAAAATCCGTTTTTCAAAATGTTGGTTTCTGACATCAATAACGACAAGAAAATACTTGAAAGTAAAAAGAAATTAACTCCATTTATAGAAAAAAATATTTCCAAATTGGAAGGAGGTTTAAAAAACTTCTTTGAGAAAAGAAGCAAAAAAACAACTATTAATATTATGAGTGCTTTATGTTATAGTTATGCACAATTCTATCTAAAATAAGTTTTTTATTTTGCTGCTCCAAAAATCCACAAACTACATTCCTTTTTTTGTTCTACTATTTTGTTGTATCTTTGTCGGACCAACAAAGATGGTATTCGCTATTCTATATTATTAATTATGAAAGTAATACAAATCATTAATATTCTTGAAAGTTTCGCTCCGACAGCATTACAAGAAAATTTTGATAACTGTGGTTTGATAACAGGCTCTCCCGATATGGAAGCAACAGGAGCAATTTTATGTATCGACATAACAGAAAATATTGTTGATGAGGCAATCAAATCGGGTCATAATATTATTATTGCCCATCATCCGCTGATTTTTAAGGGAATAAAGAAAATCAACGGCACCAATTATATTGAACGTTGTATTCAAAAAGCCATTAAAAACGACATAGCTTTATATGCGGCACATACCAATTTTGATATTGTCAATCAGGGGGTTAGTTGGAAAATGGCAGAAAAACTCAATTTGAATAATATCGGGGTATTGGTACCCAAAAACGACGTACTGTATAAGGTAGTTACGTTTGTTCCTCATAAATATTTGAAACACATCAAAATAGCCGCATCCGAAGCGGGTGCCGGGCATATCGGCAATTACGATTTTTGTTCTTATTCGTCCGAAGGCGAAGGTTCTTTTAGAGCCTTGGAGGGGGCAAATCCGTTTGTAGGTGAAGCTTTTGAGGTACATACAGAGCAAGAGAGCAGAGTGGAGTGGATAGCTCCCGTATATATGGTTGATAATGTCGTAAGGGCTATAAAAACCGCACATCCGTACGAAGAACCGGCTATTGACATTTACCCTCTGAAAAACAAATGGGAAAACTACGGTTTGGGGGTTGTAGGCGAACTGCAAATGCCGACAGACGAACGTGAGTTTTTGCAAAAGATAAAAGAAATTTTCGGCACCAAGGCAATAAAACATTCACCTTTGCTAAATAAAAAAATTGTTCGGGTAGCCCTATGCGGCGGGTCGGGAGCCGATTTTATTTCTCACGCAAAACGCTCCGGGGCAGACATTTACATAACGGGCGATGTGGGGTATCACAAATTTTTTGAAGCCGAAAACCAAATAGTTATCGCCGATATAGGACATTTTGAGAGCGAACAATATACAAAAGAAATTTTTTATAATCAAATTACAAAAAAAATTCCTAACTTTGCAATTCGTTTTTCGGAGACTGAAAAAAATATAGTCTCTTACTTCTAAAATACTTTAAATTGTTAATATACAACATCTAAGATAGACATCATTTATGGCAACAAAAAAGAAAACCGAAACTAACGAAGATATAAAAGACGTACAAAATACATCTCAACCCGAAGTAACCAAGACAGTAGATGTTTCAGTGAGTCAAGAACCACAAGAATTTTCTATTGAAGAGCGACTCAAATCGTTGTACGGTTTGCAAAAAGTAATGTCTAAAATAGACAATATAAAAATTTTGCGAGGCGACCTGCCTTTGGAGGTACAAGATTTGGAAGATGAAATATTGGGATTGCAAACCCGCTTGGAACGATATTCTACCGAAATAAAAGAGCGAGAAAAGAAAATATCTACGAGTAAAAACTCCATAGAAGAGGCAAAATTAAAAATAGAAAAAAAGGTTGAACAACAGAAGCAAGTTGTAAACAATCGTGAATATGAGATACTTAGTAAAGAAATAGAAAATCTGGAATTAGACGTACAGATTTATGAAAAAAATATATATGACTCCAATAACGAAATAGAAAATAGAAAAAGCGAACACGATGCTCTTACCTCTTTGATTGAGGAAAAGAACGAAGATTTAAACCTAAAAAAAGCAGAGCTTGACCAGATTATCATAGAAACCAAAAAAGAAGAAGAAGACCTGCGTGTATTAGCAAGACAGCTGGAAGACAATATAGATATCCGTTTGCTTACTGCTTTTAGGCGTATCCGCAAAAACGCCCGCAACGGATTGGCTGTGGTACCAATCGCAAGAAATGCTTGTAGCGGTTGTTTTAGTAAAGTACCTCCTCAACGTCAATTAGATATACGTCAGCGTAAAAAAATCATAGTTTGCGAAAACTGCGGTCGTATCATAGTCGATCACGAAATGGACAACGAACATAATGGTTGATTTTTATAAACAGACCGATAATCAAAATAAAAACCTGCTTTAAGGCAGGTTTTTATTGATTTTGTGGCTTTAAAATAAGACTATCACGATTTTCAGAATCTTTCGTTTTCATAGGTCCCAGTACCGTAGGTGCCATAATATACCCTTTTTTGATAGGTTTACCCGAAACAAACCTATAACACTCCTCCGGTGTTGTAGCCCACATTTTGAACTCATCGAGTAGTTGATTAAACAATAGACTTCCACTCTTCGAAAGCACCTTCTTCTTTTTTTACAAAAACATCGTTGAAATAAGCACTAAACATCTCAACTTTATGTTTGTGCATATCTTCCATAACCGTCATATACATTATTGTCAGTACACCTGTTGCTTGTAGAGTGTATTGATAAGATTGCAACTCTCGCCTTGCCCATCTCGCCCAAAACTCACACATATCGAAATACAGATTTTGCATCTCTATTTGGAGCGAATCGGCTGTGGCTGCGTAAGATGTAGTTCGCTCGAAAGCAGGAGCAAAATATACTTTCTCGTACTTTCGATATCTGTCTCTTTTATTTTTAGGAATGTCTAATATGCTCCAAATACCAACAGAGGCATGCACTGTAATACCATATTCTTGTGCGAATTTTTCGGTTTGGCTTGTGGCTACTCCTCGATAGTCGTCCTTTGTTATTTTGGTATCGGGTTGCCAAAAGATGTGTGTATCGGTAGTTGTTGGATACTCCTGTTGCCCGATTACTACTTGATTTACAAGCATAAGGCAAAGTAAAATTGTAAGTTTAAGCCTCATTTTTTTGAAAATTATTTTTTGTTTGCAAAGATAATATTTTTATATTAGTGTCCGATAAAAGTTTTTGTTTATAAAATTTCATTACTGTACAATATATTATCAATCGTCCCAAAGCTCCAATCTCGTTTTGTTTTCTCTTAGGTTGGGGCTATCCGCCCCAAACCCCGACTTACGTTTTTTCTTACAAAGAAAAAACGTAAGCCAAAAAAGAATTGCGGCACGCTTTCGGCTCGACCCACATCGGACTTGTGAGCTAAACGATATATATTCATTCGCCTGCATTGTTATCCAAAAACCAAAACGATATTTAGTGCGAATGAATCGGATATCGTTCTTCACG
>JBGXXV010000118.1:0-47618 GCA_041814825.1 Bacteroidota bacterium
AAAAAGGTAATATAGAGACAGTTATGATACCCGAAGACGATAGATTTACTCTATGCGTTTCGTGTCAGATAGGCTGTAAGATGAATTGCAAATTCTGTATGACAGGCAAATGCGGATTTTCGGGCAATCTCTCGGCAGGCGATATAGTCAATCAAGTGCTTTCTGTGAACGAATCCGAAATGCTTACCAACATAGTTTTTATGGGTATGGGCGAACCATTCGACAACCTGACCGAAGTACTGAAAGCTATTGAGATATTGACTTCGTTATGGGGATTAGGTTGGTCGCCCAAGCGTATAACCGTATCTACTTCGGGGTTAATAAAAGGTACCAAAGAGTTTCTCGACAAGACTCGGTGTCATCTGGCAGTATCTCTACACAACCCTTTTCCGGAGGAACGAAAAGATATTATGCCCATCGAAAATTCGAACCCGATAAAAGACTTAATAGCACTTCTAAGGCAATACGACTTTGCTCACCAACGTCGCTTATCGTTTGAGTATATAGTATTTGAAGGACTAAACGATAGCATAAGGCACGCACAAGGTATGGTAAAAATGTTGCGAGGTATTTTTTGCCGTGTAAATTTAATAAAATTTCACGAGGTGGAGGGATTAGATTTCAAAAGTCCCGATATGGAAAAGATGCAAATTTTCAGAGATTATCTCAACAAAAACAATATTATATCTACCATTCGACGTTCGAGAGGCGAAGATATAGCGGCCGCTTGCGGGCAACTCAAAAACAGTCAGAAAATTCGACAATAATAGCAAATAGGCTTCATCATTTAAATATTTTAAATAAAAAATTATACCTTTGCTATCCGAAACAAATCTCATTTTAACCGACAAAAAAATGAATAATAAACTAAAAATAGGCATAACTCATGGCGACATCAACGGTATAAGTTATGAAATAATCCTTAAAACTCTCAACAACCCAATGTTGTTAGAGCTTTGTACCCCAATAATCTACGGTTCGCCTAAGGTACTTGCCTTTTATAAAAAAATGTTTGATATGGCAAATGCGAACATAACCGCCATATCATCTGCGAGCGATGCTCATAGTGGCAAAGCATACATTATCAACTGTTGTGGAGAAGACGTAAAAATAGAACCCGGCAAACAATCATCAGAGGCGGGTGCTCTTGCCCTTGCCGCATTGAATACGGCATCTACCGACCTGCTCGAAAACAAGATAGATGCTTTGGTAACTGCTCCTATCAACAAAAGTACCATACAGTCGGATAAATTTCATTTCCCCGGACACACCGAATATCTTGAAAAAATTGCAGGCAACCAATCTATTATGATGCTTACAAGCGACAATGTCAGAGTAGCTCTGACTACCAACCACACACCCGTAAATAAGATAAGCAGCGTAATTTCAAAAGAGTTGATACTGTCAAAATTAAAGATGCTGTACAAATCTCTCATACAAGACTTTTGTATAACTTGCCCACGTATAGCAGTATTGGGACTCAATCCTCACTCCTCCGACAACGGACTTCTGGGAGATGAAGAAGAGAGAATAATAAAACCGGCTATAAACGAAGCAAACTCTTTGGGCATTACCTGCACGGGACCTCTTTCGGCTGATGGCTTTTGGGGGTCGGGAGCATACGCCAAATACGACGCCATACTTGCAATGTATCACGACCAAGGGCTCGCCCCTTTCAAAGCGCTGTTTCAGGATACGGGAGTTAACTTTACTGCCGGATTACAATTTGTCCGCACGTCGCCGGCACACGGCACGGCATACGATTTGGCGGGTAAAAATGCGGCAAGTAACCATTCGCTACTCAAAGCGATATATTTAGCTATTGATGTAGTAAACAATCGCAAAATGCATAAAGATATAACTGCCAATCCGTTAAAAGTAGAACATCTTAACGAGAAAAGAGAAATATCCGAATAATATAGACCTTTTGACAAAATATCCGTAATTATCACATTATGCAAATAAACGTATTAAAATCGAAGATACACAGAGCGACAGTAACAGAGGCCAATCTTGATTATATCGGCAGTATCACCATAGACGAGACTTTGATGGAGGCCGCAGGCATTTATGAATACGAAAAGGTAAGTGTAGTAGATGTAACCAATGGGGCTAGACTCGAAACTTATGTCATAAGAGGCGAACGAAACTCCGGCGTAATATGTCTAAATGGGGCAGCCGCACATCTTATTCATAAAGGAGATATTGTAATAATAATGGCTTATACGTGGATAGAACAGAGTGCTTTGGACAAACTTAATCCAAAGATTATTTTCCCCAAAGCCCCAAACAATACAATTTAGTATCGGCATAATAAAGCAATTGCATCTTACTTTATACGCTCTAATATTCAAAAAAAGATACTTATGCTCTTTTAAAGGCAAGTATCTTTTTTTTGAATATTAGCCCCAACATATTTAGGCTGCTCCAAACATATAAATTGTTTTTGTATGTTAGTTTATTTTGTATTAACTTTGCAAGATTGTAAAAAGATTTACGATATTCCATTGAAAAAATTAAAAAATTTATTTATATGAAGCATTTATTTTCAGTATTATTTTTGGCAATAGCCATTTGTATGTCGGCTCAAAATATGCCTACCCCGATAGATAGTTCGGTGCGTAAGGGTGTTTTACCGAATGGATTAACTTATTATATCAGACACAACCAACAGCCCAAAGAGCGTTGCGAATTTCACATTGCCCAAAATGTGGGCTCAATTCTTGAAAGAGAAGACCAACTCGGTCTTGCTCACTTCCTCGAACATATGGCTTTCAATGGGTCGGAAAATTTCCCTGACAAAGGCATTATTAATTACTTTGAAAAAATAGGTGTCAATTTTGGTGGTAATATCAACGCATATACCAGTATAGATGAGACTGTTTATCGTTTGTCTGATGTACCTACATACCGTGAGGGTATTTTGGATAGTGCTTTGCTGGCATTGTACGACTGGAGTTGTGCATTGACTCTGGCTGACTCTGAGATTGACAAAGAGAGAGGTGTCATAGTTGCCGAATGGCGTACGACAAATAGTCCTTCCCGTCGTTTGTTGACCGAGTTGTTCAAACAGATGTATGCAGGCTCTCAATACGAAAACCGAATGCCTATAGGCGATACCACTATTATCAAAAACTTTACATATCAAGCTCTAAGAGATTATTATCACAAGTGGTATGGTCCCGATTTGCAAGCTATTGTGGTTGTAGGAGATATTGATGTAGATAAAATGGAGCAAAAGGTAAAAGCTCTGTTTGGCAAGATACCGGCACGTAAAAACAGAGGCGAACGTCCTATGTATGGATTGCGTCCGAACAAAGAGCCGATTATAGCTTTTGCGACAGATAAAGAGGCACAAAACTCGGTTATACAATTACAGTTTAAGCACGAGGCTATGCCGAACGATTTGCGTCTGTCGGTAGCAGGTTATACAAAAACAATTATAGACAATATCATATCTACTATTTTAAGTTATAGGTTTGAGGAACAAAGATTAGACCCTAATGCAGATTTCTTGCAAGCATACTTTATGTACGACCATCGAACCAAAGGTACAGACGTAGTTTCTGCCATAATAGTAGCCAAAGAGGGTAAAGAGAAAGAGGCTTTCAAGCACTTACTAACAGAGATACAAAAGGTTGTTCAACACGGATTTACCAACTCCGAACTTGAACGTGCAAAAACAGATATACTCAATTCCTACGAAAAGTCGTATAACGAGCGTAACACAAACAAAAACATAACGTTAGCTCAAGAGTATATTCGCAACTATATTGATTCGGAGCCCATACCCGGTATAGCGTGGGAATATGATTTTGTAAAGCAAATATTACCTGTTCTTACCACCAAGGCAATATCCGATGTGTTCAACTCTTACATTACCGACGAAAATCTTATTGTTGCTTTTCAAGGAGCAGACAAGCCTGAGGTGGTATTCCCCTCTAAGTCGGAAGTATTGGCTACTATGGAGAGTGTAAAAAACACCAAATTTGATGCCCCCAAAGAGGAAGTACTGGTAACAAATCTTGTGGATAAAACACCCAAAGCGGGCAAAGTAAAAAAACGCACAGTATCGAGTTCTTTGGGTACTACCGAATGGATTTTGAGCAACGGTGCAAGAGTGGTATTCAAGCCGACCGATTTTAAACAAGACGAGATACTCCTCAATGCTTTCTCGTGGGGAGGCACCAATACCGTAGCCTTAGCAGATTTGCATTCTGCAAATTTCACAAGTGTTATTATGGAAAACAACGGATTGGGCAAATTCTCTTATCTCGACTTGCAAAAAGCCCTCACAGGTAAAATAGCTTCCGTATATACGTCTATCGCAGACGACACAGAGGGTTTGCTCGGAAGTTCGTCCATAAAAGACTTTGAAACTATGTTGCAACTTATCTATCTCAAATTCCAGAAACCGCGTAGAGACGAAACGGCTTATAACACTACTATGGAGCAATTCCGCAACTACCTCATAAACAGAGAGAAAGACCCAAAGTCTATTTTTGCGGATTCGCTATCGACAAAATGGAGTTGTCATGACGAACGCAATCTATTGTTTAACACGGCTTTCCTCGAAAAAGTTAATTACGACAAAGTCTTGGATATATATCAACAGCGATTCGCCTCGGCAAGCGATTTTACCTTTGTTTTTACAGGTAATATTAACCCTAATGATAAGAATACCGAAAAACTTATCACTACTTGGATTGGTTCGTTACCGAAAGGTAAAACCGAAAAATATACCCCTCAGCCCAGCTGTACTCCCAAAGGTAAAGTATCATCGACTTTCGTTGCAAAAATGGAAATTGAGAACATAAAGAATGCCGTTATTTATCACGCTCCCATGCAGTACAATTGGGCAAATTCGCTGAATATGACTTTCATCGGTTATATCTTAGATTACAGATATATGGAGAGTGTACGCGAAGATGAGGGTGGTAGCTATGGAGTAGGTGTACGTGGCTCGTTGAGCAAATTCCCTACCGAACAGGCGACATTGCGTATTCGGTTCGATTGCCATCCGGAAAAACAGAAGACACTTATCAATATCATTCACGAAGAGATAAAAAAACTCGCCACAGACGGACCGTCTGACGTGGATTTTAATAAAGCAAAAGAAGGAATGATAAAAGATTATGCCGAAAATATAGCAAAAAACAACTATTGGTCGT
This sequence comes from Bacteroidota bacterium, assembly GCA_041814825.1. GTDB lineage: Bacteria > Bacteroidota > Bacteroidia > Bacteroidales > Paludibacteraceae > F0058. Next base: position 5,172 of record JBGXXV010000118.1, read on the forward strand.
CTATAATCGAGACATACTATATGTACGACAGAAACTATATAAAAGACTATCGTAATGCGATTGACGCAGTTACTAAAGAAACTATAAAAAACACATTGCAACAACTTTTAGACTCAGGTAATGTGTTCGAAATGTTTATGTTTAAAGAGAAATAAATATCTAAATCAGTGGTTTGACTCGCAATCGAACCTATTGGAGAAAAAGCTACATAAGACAGTGTCTGTTGTAGCTTTTTTGTTATAAAAAAACACTACCTTTGTCAATTAATTTTTTAATAATAAAATAAACAGAGTAAAATATGTTTGATTTAGCTATTATAGGCGGAGGACCGGCAGGTTACACAGCAGCCGAAAGAGCTGCTCATTGCGGTCTTAGGGTTGTTATCTTTGAGAAAAATGCTTTCGGAGGCGTGTGTCTGAATGAGGGTTGTATCCCGACCAAAACACTTTTGTACAGTGCCAAACTATACCATAATGCAAAAGCAGGCGGCAAATATGGTTTCGCCGCCGAAAACGTAAGTTTCGATTATGAAAAAATTGTATCTCGAAAAAACAAAGTCGTTCGTAAACTCAACGCAGGCATACGGGCTAAAATGACCGGTGGCGGTGTAACCGTTGTAACGGGTTTGGCCACCGTCAAAAGCTATGGAGAAGACAAAATCGTTATCGTAGCAAACGAACAGGAGTTTGAGGCAAAAAAACTACTGCTTTGTAACGGTTCACAAGTAGCTATTCCGCCTATCAAAGGTGTAGATACTACCGACTATATTACCTCAAAAGAGGCTTTGGAGATAAAATCGGTACCATCGTCGATAGTAATAGTAGGCGGTGGTGTGATAGGTATGGAGTTTGCAGGACTTTTCAATACATTCGGCTCTAAGGTAAGTGTAATAGAGATGGCACCCGAGATATTGCCACCCGTCGATTCGGAAATATCTTCAATGCTAAGAGCCGAATACACAAAACAAGGCATAGACTTTTTTGTAGGTGCCAAAGTAACGGCTTTGGAAAACAACAAAGTATTTTTTACGGACAACGAAGGCAACGACCAAATTATAGAGACCGAAAAAATATTGCTGTGTGTAGGACGCAAACCGATGTTGGAGGGCATAGAGTCTCTTGACCTTACACCATTTAAAAACGGAATAGAAGTCAACGAACGTATGCAGACATCCAAACCGAATGTTTATGCGGCAGGCGATATTACGGCTTTTTCGATGTTGGCACATACTGCCGTGCGTGAAGCCGAAGTAGCCGTAAACAATATTACGGGCAAGCCGGATACTATGGCTTACAATGCCGTACCGGCGGTTGTATATACCAATCCCGAAGTAGCCGGAGTAGGATTTACCGAAGACGAACTGAAATCTCAAAACAAACCTTATAGTGTTAAAAAACTGCCTATGGCTTTTTCGGGTCGCTTTGTCGCCGAGAACGAAGGAGGCAACGGATTGTGCAAATTGATATTCGATGCCGATAATGTTATAATCGGATGCCATATGATAGGCAATCCGTCGTCGGAGATTATTGCCGTGGCAACCTTGGCGATAGAACAGAAACTAACGATTGAGAAATTTCAAAAACTGATTTTCCCACACCCATCGGTAGGGGAAATTATCAAAGAGGCTTTGTTCTGATTGTTTCCACAAGATAGATAAAAATCGGCCTGTGAAGAATAAAATATTCCATATAGGCTGATTTTTTTTCTCTGTTATCCTTATTTTTGTAATTTTGTAATAAAAAAATAATACTTAGCAACATCTGCAAAAAGAAACACAACCTCATTCACACTCATTATGATATATCTGCAACTTTTTTACACCTTCTTTAAAATAGGCTTACTGGGTTTTGGAGGTGGGTACGGTATGCTTTCGCTCATTCAGTTTGAGATAGTAGAGAGGCATCAATGGCTTTCGATTAATCAGTTTACCGATATAGTGGCTATTTCGCAGGCAACACCCGGTCCGATAGGTATCAATTCGGCTACATTTGTCGGATTTTCGGTTGCCGGTATAGGAGGGGCGATAATAGCTACATTTGCCGTGGTATTACCGTCGTTTATACTGATGTATGTGTTGATAAAGATATTCAATCGATACAAAGACAGTCCTTATGTAAAATCTATAATGTTTGTTATGCAATATGTGGTAATAGGTTTGATAGCCTCTGCCGCCGTGATGTTGATAAATGAAGAGACTTTCGGTGAGAATTTTTCTAATATTTTCGCGTGGGCAACACTACTGGTGGCTTTTGTGGCTATGAGGTTTGTGAAGGTAAATCCTATCCTTCTTATCTTCGTTGGTGGCATAGTCGGATGGCTATTTTTGTAATAAAAAAAAGAGTCTGATGTTTTTTGTTATAAAATTGTATTTTAGACCAACAAGTAATTTTTTTATTATCTTTGTACGATTTTTTATCAACAGACAAACAATACAATTTTAATTTAAATATTATTAATTATTATGAGAAAATTTTCAAAATCAATTGTTTTTGCCGCGATTATGGCATTTACTCTATTTTCGTGTGCAAAGAAAGAGTCGCTCGCTACGGCTATCCCTAAAGATGCATCTATGGTCATGAAAATTGATATTAAAAGTTTGGCAAAAAAGTCGAACTACAATTTCATGAACAATAGCGTCATAAAGGGCTATGTAGAGATGATGAAAGCATCTCTAAACGACGAACAAAAAAAACTACTCGAAGAGTTCGTTGCAAAACCTAACTCCATAGGTATAAACATATTAGAAGAGATGTTTATGTTCTATGGCACCAATGGCGATATGGGGCTTGTAATGTCGGTAAACAACAGCAAAAAACTGTATGATAATCTGCTCAAAATAGACCCCAACTTCAAAGAGATGATTAAAGTGGACAAAAACGTATATACATTAGATTTGGGCGAAGTCAGCAGTATAGCTTGGGACAGCAAAAAAATCGTAGTATATGTTGGTCTTGCATCAATGATTTCGAGAAATCAGGATATAAAAGTAGATTTTGCCGAACAATATTTGAATCTCAACAAAGACCAAAGTTTCTATGCCTCAGCCAATTACAAAAAAATCGATGAGAACAAAAACGATATTTCCATCTATTATTCGGCTAAACAGTACTTCAATCTTTACAATAAAATATTAGCCGAATCCCTTGTATACGAAGAAGAAAACTACCAAGAGATTTTGGATATTATTACTCCGCTATCCGAAGCTGTCAACGAGATAGCCTACAATGTGATAGGAAGTTGCAATTTTGAAAACGGCAAAATAGTATGCAAATCGAATATCTTTTTCGATACTCCTGAGGCAGAGGCAAAATACAATGAGTTGAAACTGCCTAATGCTTCTCTTACAGGCGACTTAAACAAATATGTGGCTTCAAACAGTATTCTGTATTTTGCCGCACATCTAAACGGTAAAGATATTACAGCCGACATTTCGACTCTAAAAGCAGACAATTTGCTAAACAAATTGAGCGAAAAACTCAATGTCAACTTACGTGATATACTTTTGGCTTTTGACGGCGACATAATTTTTAGTCTAAATAGAGTTAATAGCGAGAACGACGAAAAACCTATTGAGTTTTCCTTATTTGCCAAGGTTGACACCCTGAAAGCCAAAACACTACTGGATTCGCTCATATTGAAAGACAACAAGACAATTGTCAAAATAACACCGAACAATTACAGTTCAAACCGTTTTCTTTTCGGTATTCAAAACGGAGTGTTATATTCTACCAACGACAGCACCGATTATGTCAATTTCGGCAAAGGAGGTATGGCAAATACTTCTATCGACAAGATAAAAGGGCAACCTCTGTATTTCGGCGGAGATATGAGAATTCTAAAAGACCAACTTATCAATCAGATGAATATCGACGACACCGAGAGCGACAAACTAATCAAAGATGCTTTGGGACTTGTATCTACTTTTGAGTCGAAACAGGTGGACAAATTTAATGGTATTTTTGAGATAAATTTCACCGATACCAAAACCAACTCTTTAGAACAAATTTTTAAACTCTTAGACAAAGTTATAAACGGAATAATGTAAGCGAAAGAAGCACCGATAAATAGCTAATAAAACAAGTTAAAAACGTCACAAAAACTTGTTATATAAAATACAAAAAGCTGTCTTTATGTCGGAGACAGCTTTTTGTATTTAGAACGCTATTTTTTCATAAAAAATCGGACTAATTCATATTTTTATTTTAATTTTGCATATAGTTGCTTTAATATGGTTATAAACCAAAGTAACTAAAAGTATAATTAAACAAATTTATTAATTTAACATGTTTTTACTAAAAATGAAAAAATTTACTCTTTTATTGACATTAGCCATATTTAGTATTTGTTATACAAAGGCACAAGAGACTGTTACTCTACCCTATTCGCAAGACTTTGCCTCACTTAGCGAGGGCAATATGGAGAGTTCAGAAGGTTCCAAAACGGCACTACGTGCCATTCCCACAGGCATCGACACTGTCATTAGAGGCTACGAAGCCGGTGGCGTACTTAAAATAGGTACGAGAAGTGGCATCGGCTCTATCACGACCAATCCTGTCGAAGCAGGCACAGCCGATAGTATCGCAATATCGTTTAAGGCGATTCCATGGACAGGTAGCAATCCATGGCCTGCGAAAGTAACGGTAACTTACGGAACAAACACCAAAACCATAGATATCGAAGCCGCTCCTACCGGTTGGCCTCTATCGGTTGATAATCTTAGAAACTACTCTGTATCCTTTCCGGTAGCTGCGACTAACGAAAAGGTAATATTCGAAACAGTTGATGTAGCAAGTCACGACAAACGCATATTCTTCGATGATTTGACAATTGAAGGTAAAAGCATCGGAACTTCGCTCACTAATGTAGAACAAAGCACTATCAGCATCTATCCGAATCCTGCAAGCAGTGTGGCCGTATTGTCGTTAGGCAGCTTAGGGTCGAATGCCGATGTAACTATCATCAACATATCGGGCAAAGTAGTAGCACGATATAGTGTTACCAAAGGTACCGACAGTATCGACATAGACCTATCGGCTTATGAAAGTGGCAGCTATCTGGTACGTATCGTTTCGGACAACAGTGTAAAAACCGAAAGATTGGTTGTAAAATAGCAAAATCTTAAAGTAATCGAAAAAGGTTGTCGAAAAAACTATCGACAACCTTTTTTGTGTATAAATCTACCTCATTATCAGAACTACCATATTTATTTGCATACGAATACTCAAAAATGACAATCTCATTTTTTTTAACCGTCAATACCTTGTACCCCAAAGATTTTTCATCTGTTCTTTGATTTTGGTTTCGGCCGGGTTGTTTTGAGGTTTCCATAGCCGGATATTGTTTGCCATATCGGGGCGAAATTGTTGTTTTACGAAATTATTGTCGAAGTCGTGTACGTACTTGTAATCTTTGCCATAGTTTAACTCTTTCATCAGTTTGGTAGGGGCATTACGCAGGTGTAGAGGTACAGGCAGATTGCCTGTCTTCTCCACCAATTCCATCGCCTCATTAATAGCCATATAAGCCGAATTACTTTTGGGACTTGTAGCCAGATATATAGTGGTTTCGGCAAGAGGTATCCTCGCCTCGGGCAAACCTATCTTATGAACCGCATCAAAACAGGCATTTGCAAGCAAAAGGGCGTTGGGGTTTGCCAACCCAATATCTTCGGCAGCAAGTATAATAAGCCTTCGGGCAATGAATTTCACATCTTCTCCACCCGCTATCATTCTGGCTAACCAATAGACTGCCGCATCGGCATCACTACCACGAACGCTTTTGATAAATGCCGAAATAATATCGTAGTGCATTTCGCCGTCTTTATCATAAGCCAAAGGATTTTGTTGTAAACGCTCTTCGACCGTTTTATTATCTATCAAGATAGTACCTTGTGGCTGGGCATTTACAATCAGCTCTATAATATTCAACAACTTACGGGCATCACCGCCGGCAAACCTAAGTATCGCATCGTTTTCGACTATCTCAATCTCTCTTTTTTTGAGTTCGGTATCATTTTTCAAAGCATACTCTATAAGATACTCCATATCACTCTTTTCGAGCGACTTAAACAGATACACCTGACATCTGGACAGCAACGGCGTGATTACCTCAAACGACGGATTTTCGGTGGTTGCTCCGATAAGAGTAAACACACCTGTCTCGACAGCTCCGAGCAGAGAGTCTTGCTGCGATTTACTAAAACGATGTATCTCATCGATAAATAGTATCGGAGAGGCCGAGTTGAAAAATCTATTATCTTTTGCCTTTGCTATTACCTCTCTTACATCTTTTACCCCCGATGTAACGGCGCTAAGTGTATAAAACGGGCGTTGCAGGCGGTTGGCAATAATTTTGGCAAGAGTAGTTTTGCCCACTCCGGGCGGTCCCCAAAGGATAAAAGACGAAATATTGCCACTCTCTATCATAGAGCGAAGGACGGCACCGTTATCCAACAGATGTCGTTGTCCGACGAAGGTATCAAGTGATTGAGGACGAAGCCTTTCGGCAAGAGGCAACATTGTTTTTTTATAAAATTTATTATTTGTGCAAATATACAAAATATTTTTTTGCAGATAATAAAAAATGATTAACTTTGCAATCGATTAGGTTCTACACAGATTAAAAAGGGAATGCCGTGAGAATCGGCAACAGACCCGCTGCTGTAAGCTTCAAAAAAGTTTTTCGCTACCACACCACTGATTGAAACCAATCGGGAAGGAATAGAAAAATGAAGTAAGTCAGAAGACCTGCCTAATTGTTTTAGGTTAATTATCCCTCGTGGAAAAGGGTTTTTAATATTGCAAAAAATATTTTAACTACCGTTAATACAAGTTAATAAGTCATTTAATACAAAATAATTAATATAACTTTGCTTGTATAAATTATTTAAAATATTGTAATATAAACTTTGATTAGTTATGAAAAAAATTAATTTAAATCTGCTTATGGCAGTATTGGTAATGGTTGGTTTTGCCTCTTGCAAACCCAACGGACCGACAACGGTAGCGGTAACATCCGTTACTGTAAACCCGACATCTATTGAGCTGAAAGTAGGAGCTACATCAAAACTCACAGCCACCGTAACACCAAACGACGCTACCAACCAAAAGGTTACATGGACATCTTCAAATGTTTCTGTGGCTACCGTAGATGCATCCGGTACGGTAACAGCTGTTGCAGAAGGCACCGCCACTATCACTGTTACGACAGAAGATGGCAAAAAAACAGCTACCTGTCAAGTAACGGTTGTCAAAAACGTACAAGAAGTAAAGGTAGTAAAGATGGAGCAATGGCAATTCGGATATTACGGAGATAAAAAAAGAAATGACGGCACTCATATTTGGAGATTTACCTTTTGTACCGAAGGTAGTTATGATTTTGAGAAGAAGAAACCTAAAACAGACGGTTATCTCTATTCGTTCGTAATAAGTTCGGATGCTCCCGACGAAAAGCTGCACCCCGCTTTTGGAGAGTATATACTCAGCGATAAGGTAAAAAACAAATTGGAAAAAGGCACCTTAGACAAAAACGAATCTTTTATACAGCATTTTCTTGTATCAACGGGAGATGTTGACGGAGGTCTCATTTTTCTTACAGAGGGGACATTTGTCATTGCTAAAGGGAAAATGACCTTTGAAGGAAAAGGAACAAATGACAGCGTGTATAAACTTTTGTTTGAAGCAGAAGATTATACAGTAACAGATTATAGACCGAAACCACACGATCCTTGGGGAAAAGAGCCACAAGAAAAAACCGTTATAGAAAAACAATTTACAAAAGCAAATCTTACTATCTACAAAATGAGTACATGTAGTGCTATTGATTTTACGACTCAGGCAGAAGCCGGCGAACAATATGTAGGTATGAGATTCTGGTTGGATAAAGGCGAAACCGCACTAAAACCCGGCAAATACATTGTGAAAAAGGAAACTTATGCAGGTCTTAAAGGAGACCCATTTACAATAAGTCAGTCTGAGGGAAGTACCAAAACCGACGGTTTGACCAGATCTTTTTTGGCAGTTAGTAACGGTAAGGGATTTTATCAGAAAGACAAACCGGTATATTTTATAGTTAGTGGCGAAGCAACGGTTACGGACAAAGATATTACTTTTGAAGGGCAATCGTACTTTGGCAGTACTATTAAATTTACCTATACAGGAGATATGACAGCGTATCCACCGAACCAATAGGATATTGTTGTAAATATATCTTTAATTAACTTAATGTGCGTTTAGAATAATCATTTAAAAGTCAAAAAATAAATTACCTCATCGTTCGTTTTCTGCCACTCGTGTTCTATGAGGTAATTTATTTTTATGATAATCAACAGCAAATTAACATCTTACAAACAATAATAAAAAACAAATTAGTATGCGTAAAACAACAAAAAGTAATGCCCACAAAGCAAACATATTGACAAAAATATGTTTGAGTGCTTGTATTTTAGCCACGTTATTAACCTCTTGTAGAGTAGAAGAGCCAAACAGACCCGACCCCCAAGTTGTCGCCAATAGCGTAGGATTTTACCTGTTGAATCAAGGCAATATGGGTAGCAATAAGGCGTCTATCGACTATTACGATTACGCCACGGAGAGTTACAGACTTAACGTATTTGAGGCGGTAAACCCTAACGTAGGTTTTAAATTGGGCGATGTCGGCAACGACTTGCAGATATACGGGGGCAGAATGTATGCAGTCATAAACCTCTCTAATATGGTAGAGGTAATGGACAAAAAAACGGCAAAACACATAGGCAATTTCCCTATACCTAATTGTCGATATATTGTTTTCAAGGGCGATAAGGCTTATGTATCGTCTTATGCCGGACCTGTGGGAGCACAAAAACAACTTGGGTTCGTTGCCGAAATAGATACAGCCAAACTGACAGAAGTCAGACGAGTAACGGTTGGATACCAACCCGACCAATTGCAAGTAGTAAAAAACAGATTATATGTGGCCAATTCGGGTGGTTATGATGCTCCGGATTATGATAGAACCGTTTCGGTAATAGATTTGGAAACATTCAAAGAGATAAAAAAGATTGATGTCGGGATTAATCTTTACAGAATGCAAAAAGACAAAGAGGACAACCTATATATATCATCACGAGGCAATTACGTCGATATTTCCTCTAACATTTACAAATTGAATACCGGTACAGAGCAAATAGAGTCGTTGGGAATCGAAAGCGATGCTTTTATAATTATGGGAGATTCTCTATTTTCCATATCAACCAACTATACAACACAAAAAAAACAAATATATACTGTATGACCTAAAAAACCGAAAAATTATAAAAGAGCAATTTATATCAGAAGATATTGCCAAAGATATAAAAGTACCATATTATATTGATTACAACCCTCAACGGGGCGAAATTTATATCTGTGATGCAGAGACATTTATCGTACCCGGCGAACTCTTCTGTTTTACAAAAGACGGCACCTACAAGTGGAGAAAAACTACCGGCGATATACCGGCAGCGATAGCATTTCTGAACGAATAAATACAAATTAAGAATAACAGAGAGAGATTGCCTAATTTCAAAAAGGCAATCTTTTTTCGATATATGTGTAAATTACATTATCTTGATTTTAGCGTTCCGACTGTGCATAAACATACCGAAACGAAAACTTTGTTTTTATAATTATTAGGTTAGGGCTGTTACAAAGCTATCCGTATTGTTTTTGAGATAAATATATCAGCCTCAAAATATGTTTATAACCGGCAATAACAGAAAATATCCCTGAATATGAATACTATTAGGAGCTGTGTATAAAATTAATTTAGAGCAATACTCTATTCTATCAAAAATTTTTACTAATTTTGCTTTTATTGGATTTACCCAATGGTTCTATTAATGAAACCATCATAAGTAGTTGATTTATTTTTTACTAAAAAATAATCCTTAATAATGGACAAAAATAAAATAAGAGAAATTATTGCCAAGCGATGTGCTTTGGAACTGAAAGACGGTGATGTGGTTAACCTTGGTATAGGTTTGCCTACGATGATACCCAACTATCTTCCCGAAGGAGTGAACGTAGTGCTACAATCCGAAAACGGCCTGTTAGGACTGGGACCAACCCCTCCGGCAGGCGAGGAAAACCAATACCTCACTAATGCAGGAGGCGGTTATATATCGGTTGTTGCAGGAGGTTCTATTTTTGACACATCTACTTCTTTTGGTATTATCAGAGGCGGACATGTAGATGTTACCGTCTTGGGAGCTTTACAGGTCGACCAATACGGTAACCTCGCCAACTGGACCATACCGGGGGGCAAAACTCCGGGTATGGGCGGTGCAATGGATTTGCTCGTCGGAGCAAAATGTGTAATACTTGCGATGGAACACACAGCAAAAGGCAACCCTAAGATAATGAAACAATGCACATTGCCTCTAACAGCATCGCACGAAGTCGATATGATTATTACCGAATTAGGTGTAATGCGGATAACTCCGGAAGGTATAGTACTTACCGAGATTAATCCCGAATTTACTCCCGAAGAAGTGCAAAAACAGACAGAAGCTACTCTGATAATATCAAAAGACTTGAAACCAATGCTTTAATCAAATTTAATACAATTATTATGCTAAAAATAGGCGATAAATATACTTATACGTTTTCGTACACACAAAAAGATGTAGAACTGTTTGCTCAGGTAACGGGCGACAACAACCCTATTCATTTAGATGAAAATTTTGCCAAAAACACACCTTTTGGACGCCCTATAATGCACGGTTTTCTCTCGGCAGCAGTATTTTCCAAAGTATTCGGCACGCTATTCCCCGGACAGGGCACCATATATATGGCTCAAGAGATGAAGTTTCGTGCCCCTATGTTTGTAGATACTCAATATACGGCGATATTCGAAGTCGTTAGCCATAATACGGAGAAACACTCCGGCGTAATATCGTGTCGTATAGTAGATACCGACGGCAAAGAGTGTATAACGGGTGAGGCTACTCTAAAACATTTTACACAGTTGTAGAGTGCAATACTTGCCGAAAATATAAAAAACTGCTGTTAGTCAGACTAAGCACAGTTGCTTTATTTTTTAGAAGAGTTATATAAAACTTATGGTTTATCGCCATATATAATCAGATTGATAGCAGTTTTTCCATATATACATTGATATATATATATTTGCATTTTTTTAATCCATATTTATACCATAAACAACTCATAGTAAAAAATCAACACATATTATTTTTTATACACCCCAATGGCTAAAATTCTTCATATTTCAAAATACTATTACCCTTACTATGGCGGAATAGAAGATGCGGCACAAACAATTGTCAAAGAACTAAAACCGACTCATACTCAAAAGGTAATATGTTTCAACGACAAAAACAGAACTCAGACAGATATTATTGACGATATTGAGATTACAAGGGTTGCCACGGTAGGCACATTTTTTTCTCAACCGATACCAATAGGATATACCTCTACTCTAAGACGACTGATAAAAGAGTTCGAGCCGGATTACATACATTTGCACCTACCAAACCCAATAGTAACACTTGCCTTGTTGCAGATAGACATTGGCAAAACCAAACTATATGTTCACTGGCACGCAGATATTTCGGGGCAGAAGTTGTTATATTCATTTTATAAGCCTTACGAGAATAGAATACTCATAAGAGCCGATAAAATAATTGCTACATCACAAATATATTTAGAACATTCCAAAGTGATTAAAAACTTTCGTTACAAATCGGTAATTGTTCCAAACACGATAGACAGCGATAAGTTTGAGCATAAAGACGGGGATAACGAAAGAATTGCTGCAATAAAAGAAAAGTTCGGTAATAAGAAGATACTCTTTTTTATCGGGCGACATGTACCATACAAAGGGATAGAATATATCATAGAAAGCGAAAAATTAATACAAGACGATTGTGTATTCGTTATAGCAGGCAAAGGACCGCTTACGTCAAAACTAAAAACCAAAGCCTGTAAAAGCAAAAGAATACACTTTGTTGGCAAGCTTTCGGACGAAGAGCTAAAACTCTATTTGCAAGCCTCATACCTCTTTCTTTTCCCCTCTATCAATAGAAGCGAAGCCTTTGGAATAGCCTTAGCAGAAGCCTTGTATTGCGGTTTGCCTGCGGTAAGTTTCCATATCGAGGGCAGTGGTGTCAATTGGGTAAATAAACACAACTATTCGGGGTTGGTGGTAGATAATAGAAATATAAAAGCCTTTGCCGACTCTATTCGACAAATACTCAACAACAACGATTTGCAAATGAGTATGAGCATAAATGCAAAAGAGTGGAGCAGACAGAATTTTCTTACCGACAAAGCATTTGCAACCCTTCACGAGATATACAGAGAAAAAAAATTCGGTGACAATAACAGCGTCAATGCCTCTATTGTACTGTATAACAATGACTTCAAAAAAGTAGAGTCGCTTGTACAGACCTTGCGAAAAAATTCGAGAATAAAGCAAATTTTCCTTATAGACAACTCAAAAAAGATTAACAAAAAATACAAAGAACTCGACGCTATATACATATTCAACAACAAAAATTTAGGTTACAGCAGAGGACACAACATAGCATTGAGGCAAACACTATGCGACAAAAACGCAATAAATCACATAGTTATGAATGCCGACATATTGTTTGACCCTTCGGTAATAGACAATATGACCGACTATATGCACGAGCACACAGATGTAGGTGCTTTAATGCCTAAGGTCTATTACCCAAATAACAAAATACAGTATCTTTGTCGCTTGTTGCCCACACCTATCGACCTTTTCGGCAGACGATTTTTGCCCAAACGATTTATGAAAAAACGTGTAGAACGACTTGAGATGCGTCATACAGACTATAACAAAATAATAGAAGTCCCGCATATTTCGGGCTGCTTTATGTGTATAAGGTCTGAAATACTCGAAAAATCGGGGTTATTCGACGAGCGTTATTTTCTATATTTAGAAGATGTAGACCTTACTCGTCGCATATCAAAACACTCAAAAACAATATTTTACCCACAAACGCACATAATACATGAGCACAGAAGAGGCTCATACAACAGTTTTCGACTTCTTTTAAGACATATATCGAGTGCTTTCAAATATTTCAACAAATGGGGAGTATTTTCGGACAAAGAACGTGATATTATAAACGAAAAAACAATAAAATCAACATTATAAAACATTAAATAAATTCATAATAAAATGGGACCATTAAATTTTGTACAGATTTCGAGTGCATTCATCATACTTTTTGCCATTATTGATATAATAGGCTCTATACCTCTTATCTTGAATCTAAAATCGAAAGGTATAGATATAAATCCGGTAAAAACAAGTTGTGTAGCTCTGGCAATAATGATTATGTTTTTATTCCTCGGCGAGCGGATACTGTTACTATTTCACGTTGATATACAATCTTTTGCTGTTGCAGGCTCGTTTGTGTTGTTCATTATGTCGCTTGAGATGATACTCGATGTAGAGATATTCAGAAACAACGGTCCGAAGAATGTAGGTGCTATTGTACCTATCGCCTTCCCTTTGGTAGCAGGACCCGGTAGTTTTACGGCAATGATATCGCTACGAGCCGAATTCGATATGATAAACATTCTCATTGCCCTTATAGCCAACCTCTTGTTTGTGTTTCTGGTACTGAAAATAACAGGCAGAATAGAAAAACTGTTAGGCAAGGGCGGTATATATATTCTGCGTAAATTCTTTGGTATAATCCTTTTAGCAATAGCAGTAAAACTATTTACCTCAAACATACAACATCTTATTTAGAAAAATAATTTGGTTGTAATGAAAAAATTACTAACTTTGTTTTTAGTTTTAACAAAAAAAATAATTAATTAAAAAGAACTTTTTATGAAGAAAATAATTTTAGTTTGTATATTCATTGCAGGTTTTGCCGCAACAATATCGGCTCAACCGAGAGCTATCGGAGGAAGATGGGGATGGGATTTGGAAGCCTCATATCAACACGAAGTAACTAATTCTACATACCTTCAAATCGATGCCGGTCTTATTAAATACGGTTGGGGGACACAAGCGGTAGGTACATACAACTGGATTTTTGCCACACCCGAATGGGGTGACTACGGCAAATGGGAATGGTTTGCAGGAGTCGGTGCCGGATTAGGTTACTATTGGCATACAAATTACAACTACTTTTTCTTAGGAGTAGCAGGTAATGTAGGGCTATCATATACATTCCCTTTCAATCTTCAACTATCGGCAGACTACCGTCCTATTTTAGGTACTTCTTTCGGTAATGTTGTAGGATTTTATCCTGACGGCTTTCTATCTGCCGGATTCAGTGTAAGATATGCTTTCTGAAAATAGTAGAGTATATAATAAAAAACAGGGTTATCGTACAAATTGATAACCCTGTTTTTTTATTGAAACCTGTGGTGATTATCCTGCGTGAATTGCCTCAGAAGGACAAACTGCAGCGCAAGAGCCACAAGATGTACAAGCAGTTGGGTCTATCACATAGATATCGCCCTCAGAAATAGCTTCAACCGGACACTCGCTAATACAAGTACCACAAGCAACGCAATCATCTGTTATAACGTAAGCCATTTTAAAAATTAATTTTTTAGTTAGTAATTATTTTGCAATGCAAAGTTATATAAAAATCCAACATTAGCAAACAAAAAAAGGAATTATATGCCAACTATTACTAAAAAATTAGCATTTCGACATAAACCATTAATTTTGTTCGACAAAAACACTATCAACAAAAAGCACCTAACAATAAAACACTTACAAATATCAAAGCAAATATCAATCTAACACACACAAGACAAACTAATTGATTTTATTATGTGAAATTTAAAATATTTTTTATAAATTTGCAAAACGAATACAATTATAAACATTTGGAGAAATCATTTAAATCATTAAACTTTGGAATGAAAATAAAAAATTTTACTTTGTTAATTGCCTTACTAACGGCAACAGTATGGAATAATATTCAGGCACAGACCGCATACGACCTCTATGTAGGCGGGATACAAGTAACGTCAGACAATGCATCAGATATTGGTGCGGGCAGTTCGGATATAACCGGCAGCATAAGTTACGACTATATGACCAAAACATTGATATTGGAAAATGCCACAATTACCACTAACGAAAAAAACGCCATTTATAATAGCAACATAGACAATTTAGCTATTATTCTGATTGGCACAAACACCATTAATACCACAGATTACAATGCCATTTTTTTGAAAAAAAACACCATAATAAGTGCCGACGGCGACAATGGCTCGCTTTCGATATCTGCCATCGGAAGCGATGTAAGCGGTATATACATCTATGAAAATACTACCCTTACCGTTGAGGGCAAAGCCTTATTGGAAGTAACGGGAACTTGGGGAATAAATGGATTGGGGGGCTCTGCCAACGAATCGTTGGTTGTAGATGAGTCCATAGTAAAGGCAACAGGCGGTTTATACGGGTCTATCGCCGACTTGGCTTCACTTACACTCATAGGATGCGAGATAACCAAACCCGCAGGTGCAATATTTAACAACTCTACTCACTGTGTAGAACAAAACGGACAGAGAGTAACCTCGGAGTTAATAATAGAACCTACAACAACCAAGTACGAACTATATATAGCAGGCACACAGGTAACATCAAACAATGCTACCGACATTGCTTTGGCAAACTCGAATGTAACGGGTAATATCAGTTACGACGATAATACCAAAACGCTGACTCTCGATAACGCTACCATCAAAACACCAAGCATCGAAAGGGGTATTCATAATAGCGGTATCGACGGATTGAAGATTGTTTTAAAAGGCTCCAATACTATTACTGCCCCCGATTATAGTGCGGTATCTCTGTATGCAAATACCACTATCGGAGGCACAGGCTCAATAAATATATCAGACACAATAAGCAGTGCCATATACATAAGCGACAACACCACTCTTACTATCGACGACGGCTGCTCGATAGAGATATATGCAATGTGGGGTATCAGAGGTAAAGAGGGTGTAACAAACGAAAAGGTAGTAATAAACAACGCTACGCTAAAAATATATGGCAGAGACACTCCAATAACAAATTTAACAGACTTTACATTAAACAATTGTGTCATAAGAGAGCCTAAGGGAGCAGTTTTCAACCACACTACACACCGATTGGAACTTGACGGACAGAAAATAACGACAGAAGTGATAATATCGCCTATCGGAAGCGGTACCACAACAGTCGAAACCGAAGATATAAGTATATGGAGTGATAAAGGTATGTTGCACATAAACACCGCAAACAGCAACGCCAATAGCTCAAATGTCCGCATATACGCTATATCCGGCAAACTTATACACTCCGTAATGCTTTCCGACAGACAGGAAACATCTATCTCATTACCAATGGGTATCTATGTGGTACAAATTGGTGATAACAGCAAAAAAATAGTTATTCAATAACTCATAAACGACATATAAAAAAGAGACTTAACTTTTAACAAACCAAGTTTAGTCTCTTTTTTATATAAACCTTATTTATGCTCCTTTCGATGCTGCTCTACGGCGTTCGTGTTCGTCGAGAATTATCTTACGGATACGGAGATGTTTGGGGGTAACTTCGAGATACTCATCGGCTTTGATATACTCCAAAGCCTCTTCGAGCGAAAATACTACCGGCGGTATAAGCCTTACCTTGTCGTCAGAGCCTGATGCACGCATATTGGTAAGTTTTTTCGATTTGGTAACGTTCACTATCAAGTCGCCCTCTTTTGAGTGTTCGCCTACTACCTGCCCTGCATAGACCTCTTCTTGCGGAAAGATAAAAAATCTGCCTCTATCCTGCAACTTGTCGATAGAATAAGCAAAGGCAGTACCACTCTCCATAGCAATGATAGAGCCGTTGTTGCGACGTTCGATATCTCCTTTCCAAGGAGCATATTCGAGAAAACGGTGTGCCATTACGGCTTCGCCTGCCGATATTGTCAAAACATTGTTCCTAAGTCCGATTATACCTCGCGATGGTATGTTAAATTCGAGATATATTCTGTCTTTCTTCGTTTCCATCGACATCAAATCACCTTTCCGACGAGTAACTATATCTATTATTTTACTTGCATACTCCTCCGGTACGTTTACCGTAAGTTGTTCAATCGGTTCGCACAGCACACCGTCTATCTCTTTTCGTATTACCTGTGGTTGCCCCACTTGCAGTTCGTAACCCTCGCGACGCATAGTCTCGATAAGAATAGACAGGTGCAGCACGCCGCGTCCAGATACTTTCCACGAGTCGTTGCTATCCGATTGTTCCACACGCAAGGCAAGGTTGCGGTCGAGTTCTCGTATAAGGCGTTCGTGTATGTGTCGCGAAGTTACATACTTGCCCTCTTTGCCGAAAAACGGCGAATCGTTGTTGGTAAAGGTCATCGACATAGTCGGTTCGTCGATGGCAATGGGCGGAAGCGGTTCGGGGTTTACGACACTCGTAATTGTATCGCCTATCTCGAACCCCTCTATACCTATTACGGCACATATATCGCCCGAACCAACGCTCTGAACGGGAGTTTTACCAAGACCCGAAAAAGTATTTAGCTGTTTTATTTTCTGTTTGACCATCGTGCCGTCGCGTTTGACTAACATTATATCCTGTCCGTCGTTGATAACACCACGATGTACTTTACCAACGGCTATACGCCCTACATACGAAGAATAGTCAAGCGAAGTGATAAGCATTTGAGGTTCGCCGTCGATATATTTGGGAGCAGGAATGTGTTCGATGATGGTATCAAGCAAGGCTGTAATATTGTCGGTAGGCTTTTGCCAATCGTGCGACATCCAATTATGCTTTGCCGAGCCGTATATTGTTGGAAAATCGAGTTGCTGTTCGGTGGCATCGAGGTTGAACATAAGTTCAAAAACCGCACTCTGTACCTCATCGGGGTGGCAATTGGGCTTATCTACCTTGTTGATAACTACGATGGGCAGAAGCCCTATCTGTAACGCCTTTTGCAGGACAAAACGTGTCTGTGGCATCGGTCCCTCAAAGGCATCGACAAGCAGAAGACAGCCGTCTGCCATATTCAGCACACGCTCTACTTCGCCTCCAAAGTCGGAGTGTCCCGGAGTGTCGATAATATTTATCTTACAATCTTTGTATTCGATTGATACGTTTTTGGAGGTAATGGTAATACCTCTCTCCCTCTCCAAATCGTTGTTGTCGAGTATAAGTTCGCCCGTGGTTTGGTTATCTCTAAAAAGTTTGCCTGCCAACAGCATTTTGTCCACAAGTGTAGTTTTGCCGTGATCGACGTGTGCTATGATAGCTATATTTCTTATATTCATCGTATTGTGTGAATTTTGTAAAATCCACAATCACCGTTTTGGGAAGTGATGATTGTTTGTAAAAAATAGGGTGCAAAATTACAAAAAAATCAACGAAAATCTTGTTCTTTTTATTCCCGATTCGGCATTAGAAATTTTTGTTTTTACACAACCAACTCATTTACAAATTTTTAATCAAAAAAAACGAGTATTGTTGTTGGGAGGTTTATTGCCTAAGGCTTACAGCCTCTGCATAATACGGATTTATGCAAATTTCCGCAACACTCCAAAAATAACCGTTAGCTACCAAAAAGGGGAAACCATCGCATTGGTTCGCCCCCTTTAATTAGCTATAAATCAAGCACTCAAAACTACATATCCCACTGTTCGAGGGTGTCGAGGAGTTGCTCGAAGTTTTTGACCTTAGATTTTGATTTTACTTCATCTATCTGATTTTCGAGTGCCGTCTCGTACGACTCCTCCTCTACATCGCGAATAACTCCCATAGCCACAGGCATATCCGGGTATCGCATTGTAGCAAGTTTCAGATGCATAGTATAATCGGGTGTTTTGGCGTCATGTACAAGAATATCTTTTTCGGTAATACCGTTTTCGCCGATTGTTACCACCTTTAAATCGAAACCATTGAGTACAAGCCCTTTGTCTCTGTTTGCTCCGAAAATCATCGGTTTGCCGTGTTCGAGAAAAATAGTTTTCTCCGCTCTATTCTCTTTCGACGATATAGCCGAATGTGTGCCATTGTTGAATATCACACAGTTTACCAAACACTCTACCACCGATGTCCCTTTGTGTCTGTGGGCGGCAGGCAGTACTGTTTTGGCTGCCTCAAAATCGACATCGAGCATACGGGCATAGAACGTACCGCCGGCTCCAAATGTGAGAGCCGCAGGGTCAAACGCCTTTTCGACAGTGCCATAAGGCGACGATTTGGTAACAAATCCTTTGGGCGAAGTAGGCGAATATTGCCCTTTGGTAAGCCCATAAATACGGTTGTTAAACAATAGGACGTTTATATCGACATTACGCCTTACGCTGTGAATAAAGTGATTACCACCGATTGCCAGACAGTCGCCATCGCCTGTTGTCTGCCAGACACTCAATTGGGGATTTGCAACCTTTACGCCCGACGCTATTACCGCACCACGTCCGTGAATAGAGTGAAAGCCGTAGGTATTCATATAATATGTCAAACGCGATGAGCAACCGATACCCGACACCATAACTATATCTTTCGGAGCTACTCCTATATCAGCCAGCGACTTATGAAGCGACGCCAACACCGCATGGTCACCACAACCGGGACACCATTTAACCGCCAAATTACTCTTAAAATCTTTATTTGTGTACATAATCATTCCTGTTTTTAAAGTTTTTCGATCTCCTCTACCAACTCCTCTATCGAAAATGGTTGAGCTTCATTTTTATTGATTTGTAAAAAATTAACTCCAAATATTTTAGAGCGTAGATAAGCGGCAAATTGTCCGCTATTAAGTTCACAAACAATTACTTTTTTGTATTTACGAATAATCTCCTCTGTATTTTTTGGGAGCGGATTTATATAGTTAAAATGCAGATGGGCAGTCTTCTTGCCTCTATTGTTTAGTTCGGCAACGGCACTTTGCAAATGCCCTTTGGTGCTACCCCAGCCTATTACAAGAGTGTCAGCCGAAGCATCTCCTTCGACTTCTATCAAAGGCAGTTGGTTGGCAATGTTTTGTACCTTGAATTGACGGGTCTCTATCATTTTCGCATGGTTTTTACCGTCAGTCGAAATAATACCTGTGTTGTAGTTACGTTCAAGCCCTCCGATACGGTGCTGCAAGCCTTCTGTGGCAGGTATAGCCCAATAACGAATTTTAGTCTGTTCGTCGCGAGATAGTCCGTTGAAACTGTCTTTCAGACTTTCGGGGGCATAATGAGGCTTAATATCGGGGAGTTCGGACATCTTGGGCAGTTTCCACAACGAAGAACCGTTGCCAATGAATGCATCGGTAAGCAATATCACGGGAGTGAGGTTTTCCAATGCTATTTTTGCTGCCATATATGCGTAATAGAAGCAGTCGTCCGGCGACGAAGCAGCCATTACTACAAGAGGACTCTCGCCGTTTCTACCGTATAGAGCCTGCAACAAGTCGGTCTGTTCGGTCTTGGTGGGTAGTCCCGTCGAGGGACCGCCCCTCATAACATCAACCAGAACAAGAGGCAATTCGGCTATTACAGCCAAACCAAGAGCTTCGGACTTCAAGGCAAGTCCCGGACCCGAAGTACTCGTAACTGCCAACGAACCGGCATAAGCAGCACCCAAAGCGGTACAGATACCGCCAATTTCGTCTTCTGCCTGAAATGTTTTTACGCCCAAGTCTTTACGCGGTGCGAGTTCGTGCAGTATATCAGTAGCGGGAGTAATGGGATAGCTGCCTAAAAAGAGCTGTAAGCCCGACTTTTCGGCAGCAGCTATAAGTCCGAATGCCGTGGCTTTGTTACCTGCAATAATGGTATATTTACCCTTTTCGAGTCGGTCTGACTTATCAATGGTAAATGTCGATATATTTAAATGTTGATTGTGTCCGTAATTGAACCCGTCTTCGAGTACTTTGGCATTTGCTTTGAGCAAATCGGGCTTTTTTGCAAACTTATTGGCAAGAAAGTGTTGAGCTTTATCCAAATCGCGATTGAAAAGCCAACATATAAGCCCAAGAGCAAACATATTTTTACTCCTTGTCATCGCTTTCATATCCATACCGAATCCTTCCAAACTTTTGACAGTAAGCGAAGTAAGAGGCACGGGAATAAGTTGTATCGTATCTCTCAAACCAATCTCCGTAAATGGATTGTCGGTAGTATAGCCCGCTTTTTCCATATCTTTGTCGGAAAAAGAATCTGTGTCGTATATGATGACACTCAGCGGCTTAAGTATGTCTTTATTAACTTTCAATGCGGCCGGATTCATTGCCACCAATACATCGGCATAGTCGCCCGGTGTGTTTATACCGGCACCAACATTCACCTGAAACCCCGATACACCCGCCACAGTACCTTGTGGAGCGCGTATCTCGGCAGGGTAATCGGGAAATGTAGCTATCTCGTTTCCTAATATAGCCGAAAGGCTCGAAAATAACGTACCTGTAAGCTGCATTCCATCGCCGGAATCGCCGGAAAAACGTATTACTACATTCTCCTTTTTTTCTCCGTTTTTATCATTCATAGCGAAAATAATTTTTTTATAGTGTTGTTTTTTTTGATTTAATAATTAGCTCTTTATGAAAAACAAAGAAGCCCTATAATTTATTTTATAGAAAAATTATTTCAGACCTCTTTGTTTATCAATAAATAATATTTAGGTTGTCGGTTTGCGTACAATATGTCAGATACCCTCTACAACGGTTGTCCAGCCAAATAAGTCAGGCTGTTCGCCGTATTGGATACCTCGTAGATAGTTGTAAAGCAATGTCGATTTCTCGCCCGGTTTACCATCTTTCGATATTTGGTAAGTGATATTGTTGTCTATATCCACAATCTTTTCGATTGGCGAGATAACGGCAGCTGTTCCGCAAGCACCTGCTTCGTCGAAAGTAGCAAGCTCTTCAACCGGTATTTGGCGTCTTTCGATATTCATATTAAACTGTTTCTCGGCAATCTCTCTCAACGACATATTGGTAATAGAAGGTAATACCGAATGAGAGTCGGGAGTGATGTAAGAGTTGCCTCTGATAGCGAAGAAGTTGGCTGCCGAGCATTCGTCGATATATTTTTTCTCTTTCGAATCGAGATAGAATACCGACGAGTAACCCATTTCGTGAGCTGTCTCCGATGCCATCAAGCCTGCGGCATAGTTGCCACCTACTTTTATGTGTCCGGTACCGAGAGGAGCGGCACGGTCGAACTTACGGCTCAACATAAACGGAGTAGTTTGGAATCCACCCTTGAAGTAAGGTCCGACAGGAGTTACAAACACTATAAACTCATAATCTTTTGCAGGACGCACACCTACCAAAGGAGTAGTACCAAAAAGCACCGGACGGATATACAACGATGCTCCGCTTTCGTAAGGAGGTACAAATTTGGCGTTGAGCTCAACCGCCTTAATTACAGCCTCTTCGAACTTTTCTATCGGCAATCTTGGCATCTTGATGCCATCGCAAGACGATTGCATACGTTTTGCATTTTCGCGAATGCGGAAAATACGTACTTTGCCGTCTTTGCCTCTGAATGCCTTTAAGCCCTCGAAAGCCTCCTGCGCATAGTGTAGCACTGCTGCCGAAATATGAATATTCATAGTAGCTTCGGTATGAACACGAAGCTCACCCCATTTGCCGTCTGTATAAGAGCAGCGGACATTGTAGTCTGTGGGCACATAGCCAAACACAAGATTTTTCCAATCAATTTCTGACATGATGTTTTAATATATTTATATTTTAAAAAAGTTTATATCATTTAATTTTTCTAAAACACAAAAACACGACTAAATTATATCTGATATGGTTGCCGTATTTCGTTTTTATTTTTGTACCATTTATAATAAACAAGCTCAATATTTTACATTACCAATCGGCAAGTAACATCACAGTTAATTTTTATCAATCGGCAAAGGTACAAAATATATTACTAACAAAAAAACATTTAATCTAAAATACAAATTATACCCTTCGCAATTTCTTGCTCTACTGCAATTTGATTTATTAAAAGAGAATAATCAGCCTCTGAATAAAAACATCATTAAGAATTTGTTCGGAATAACCTTAATTGCCATTTTTTTTTGTACTTTTGCGACACAAATATAAAAAAGGCATAAAAAGATAATGGGAAACAGTAAATATCCACTGTTAGAAAGCATCAATATATCGAAAGACATAAAGCAAATTGAAGTAAGTCGGTTGCCACTACTTTGTCAGGAGCTTCGTAGTTTTATCATCGAGCAACTCGCCAACAATCCGGGGCATCTCGGCTCATCGCTTGGAGTAGTAGAGCTCGCCGTAGCTCTGCACTATGTATTCGATACGCCTTTCGACCGTATCATCTGGGACGTCGGTCATCAAGCATATCCGCATAAGATATTGACAGGTAGGCGCGACCGTTTCCATACCAACCGCCAGTTCAAAGGACTTTCGGGTTTTCCCTCTATCAAAGAGAGCGAATACGATGCTTTCGGTGTAGGACATGCAAGCACCTCTATTTCGGCAGGTTTGGGCATGAGCGTCGCTGCCAATCTAAAAGGCGAGAGTCGCAATGTGGTAGCCGTAATAGGCGACGGTTCGCTCACAGGCGGGCTCGCTTTCGAAGGGCTCAACAATACTTCTATCATCGACAACAACCTTTTGGTGATAGTAAACGACAACGATATGGCGATAGACCCTATAAAAGGCGGATGGAACGATGCTTTGACCAAGTTGCACACATCGCACACCTACAATAAGGTTCGTTACAAACTATACCGTTTCCTAAACGAACGAGGCATTATCACCGAGCAAAGGGCGAAAAAACTTACCCGTTTTTTCAACAAACTGAAAATATCGCGTTCGTCGCATCACAACAATATTTTCGAAGGGTTGTCGATACGCTATTTCGGACCATCGGACGGACACGACGTAGTGAAGTTGGTGGAGATACTAAAAGAACTCAAAACACATCAAAAACCTCGTATATTGCACATTATCACACAAAAAGGCAAAGGTTACGAGCCTGCCGAAAAGGAGGTAACCACATGGCACGCTCCGGGCAAATTCAATCCCGAAACGGGCGAACGCAATAGCGAGAGTTCGCAGATACCTCTTTATCAAGATGTTTTCGGCGAGACTCTTTTGGAGTTGGCAAGGCTAAATCCTAAGATAGTGGGTATCACTCCTGCAATGTTATCAGGCTGTTCGATGACAATAATGCAAAAGGCAATGCCCGACCGTGTCTTCGATGTAGGTATAGCCGAAGGACACGCTGTTACGTTCTCGGCAGGTCTGGCAAAAGACGGTATGACGCCTTTTTGCAACATATATTCGTCGTTTATGCAACGTGCCTACGACAACGTGATACACGATGTGGCATTACAAAAACTAAACGTCGTATTATGCCTCGACAGAGCCGGTATAGTCGGTGCCGACGGAGCTACTCACCAAGGGGCTTTCGACCTTGCATATATGCGTTGTGTACCAAACCTTACAATTGCGGCTCCTGCCAACGAACACGAACTTAGAAACCTTATGTACACCGCTCAGCAGAGCGATATGGGAGCTTTTGTGATACGTTATCCGCGAGGCAAAGGCACTACTGCCGACTGGCACAACACACCCGAGATAGTCGAGGTCGGTACAGGTCGTCGTCTAAAAGAGGGCTCCGATATTGCCGTCCTTACCATTGGTACTATGGCGAACCCTGCTCAGAAAGCCATAGAGATGATAGAGCGAGAAACGAATACAAGTGTGGCACACTACGATATGCGTTTTGTAAAGCCACTGGATACAGAGTTGTTGCACGAGATTGGTCGTAAGTTCAAGCGAGTGGTAACTATCGAAGACGGCGTTATACAAGGGGGCTTTGGCAGTGCAGTACTAGAATTTTTTGCCGACAACGGCTATACTCCTACTGTAAAACGATTGGGGATACCCGATATCTTTGTCGAACACGGCACTCCGGACGAACTGTATCAGATGCTCGGACTTGATGCCAACGGACTAAAAGAGGCAATCTTAAATATGTGATAAATAATTTGATATGAGGTGTTTCATAAAGAAATGCCTTTTTATTGATATTTTTTTTACTACCTTTGCATCTCAATAAAATAATCCGAAACAAACATTAAGGCACAATGAAAGTATTAATAGCCGGAGCAGGCGAGGTAGGGCGACATCTGGCTAAATTGCTTGCCCGCGAAGAACATAACATCACTCTTCTCGACGAAAGCAGCGAACGCCTGCAAGATATGGATATGTACGACTTTATGACACGTCAGGGCAATCCGACATCGGTGTACGACCTCAAAGAGTGTGGCGTGGGCAGTGTGGATTTGTTCATTGCCGTTACCCCGTACGAGAGCATCAATATGACAGCCTGTATGATAGCCAATAACCTCGGAGCAGCCAAGACTCTTGCCCGAATCGACAATTACGAATATCTTTTACCCAAAAACAAAGAGTTTTTTGCCAAACTCGGTGTCGATTACCTTATTTACCCCGAAGTACTTGCTTCGCAAGGTATTATCGAAAGTCTTAAAAAAAATTGGATGAGGCAGTATATGCCATTTCGCAATGGAGAGATGATAATGCTATCGGTAAAAGTCAGAGCAAACTCCGAGATTATCAATCGAAAATTCATAAGCGGATATTTCGACCACGAAAGATACAGGGTGGTAGCTATAAAACGTGCCAACGAGACAATACTTCCATCAGGACAAGACGAGATATTGGCGGGCGATATTGTATTTTTTATCACCAACGAAGATAACCTCGATTTTGTTCGCGAACAAGCCGGCAAAGAGAATTATAGCATCAAAAATATAATGATAGTAGGCGGTACGAAAATAGCCCAAAAAATAGTACAAACCCTGCCGAGCCATTACAACGTAAAGATAATAGAACCGGACAGAGAACAGTGCATTGCACTATCGGACAAACTACCGAACACGCTGATAATAAACTCCGACGGCAGAGACGTAGAGGTACTCGAAAACGAGGATATAGCATCGACAGATGCTTTTGTGGCGGTTACTCCCAATTCGGAAGCAAATCTACTGACATGTATGGTGGCTAAACGCTACGGAGTAAAAAAAACCATTGCAGAGGTCGAAAACATCGACTATTTTACCCTTGCAGAGTCGATGGATATCAGCACCATTATCAACAAAAAAACAATAGCAGCCGGTTATATACACCAAATAACCTTAAATCTCGACGTACTTGATATAAGAACTCTCCCCTCGATAGATGCCGAAGTGGTGGAGCTTATTGCCAAAGAAGGCTCGAAAGTAACAAAGGATATTGTAAAGAACCTCAAACTACCTCGCAACGTCAATATCGGGGGTATTATCCGCAATGGACATGGCTGTATAGTGAACGGTAATACCCGAATAATGCCCGACGACCATGTAATCGTGTTTTGCAAAGACAACAGCACCAAAAAACTTGAAGCGTTGTTTAAATAACTTATAACCAACCCTCTCGACAACAATGCAAAACAAGTTAAGCACAGGTTTCAACTACGCTCTTGTGGCTCGTATTCAGGGCGGACTGCTGATGATAGAGAGCCTCTTTTTTCTGCTTTGTGCAGGCGTGGCTTATTACTATGGCGACAACACTGTATTGTATTTCGGAATATCTTTTGCTCTGTCTGTTGTTTTGGGATTGACGGGCTTGCGTCTTGGTCGTGGTGCATCTACCATTATAGGCAAACGTGAGGGATCGGTTATAGTTACGCTTACTTGGGTGATATTCTCATTCATAGGTGTATTGCCCTACTGGTTGAGCGGGTATATATCGTCGTTTACCGATGCTTTCTTCGAGACGATGTCGGGCTTTACTACCACCGGAGCTACCATTCTGCCCGACATTGAGGCGTTGCCCCGCAGTCTCTTGTTTTGGCGAAGTCTCACACATTGGATAGGTGGTTTGGGTATAATAGTGATTACTATGGCGGTACTGCCTATTTTCGGATTCAACGGTTCGCAGGTCTATTCGGCCGAAGTAACGGGACTTAGCAAGGAGAAGCTACACCCCAAAATGAGCGGAACGGCCAAACGGTTGTTTATGATATACCTCTGCTTTTCATTTTCGGGCATATTGGCTTTATGGCTTGCCGGAATGGATTGGTTCGACGCTGTAAATCATTCGTTATCGGCTGTCTCCACAGGCGGTTTCTCTACCAAAAACACAAGTATTGCGTATTGGGACTCGCCTTCCGTAGAGTGGGTCATCATCGTTCTAATGACCGGTTCGGGCATAAATCTGTCGTTATACTATTTTTTGGCTACGGGCAAACTCAAAAAGTTTTTCAACGACGAAGAGATGCGTACTTTTTTGGCAATTATAATATTAGCAACGCTTATCATTACGGTGGCACAACTTGGAGTGCTCGGCTTCTCCGTCGATGACATCGGAGACAATATACGCGGCAATCTGTTTACCGTCAGTTCTCTGATTTCGACAACAGGTTTCTACTCGGTCGATTATTCGGGGTGGCTGGCTGTGGCATATATTTTACTGTTGCTTACGTTCATAGGCGGTTCGGCGGGCTCTACTTCGGGAGGAGTAAAGGTGATACGGGTACTGTTGGTGTTCAAATATTGCTATTATGAGTTTAAACGAATGATACACCCTCACGCCGTTTTCCCCGTCCGCTACAACGGGCGTGCCGTGAAGGAAGATATTATCACGCGTATGCTCGCCTTTATACTTCTCTACGTTATATTGTCGTTGCTTGGGTCGGCTGTGCTATGCTTTTCGGGACTCGGTTTCGAGGAGTCCATATCGAGTATGATATCGTGTCTGGGCAACGTCGGACCCGGTTTAGGACACTTGGGACCGTTGGACAACTATTACTCCATTCCTGCCTTCTCGAAATGGTTTATGTCGTTTGCAATGCTCGTGGGCAGGCTCGAGTTTTTTACGGTACTTCTTATATTTACTCCGACCTTTTGGAGACGGTGAGGCATCTTGGGGCTTGCTAAATATTTTTTTGAGCCAAACACATAAAAATCAACACCTAATTCAAGAAAATTGTGTAATTTTGTATTCATTTTTCATAAAATAACGACATGAATTATTTCAAACACGAATCGGCATACATAGACGAAGGAGTTAATATCGGTCAAGATACAAAGATTTGGCATTTTTCTCATATTATGACAGGTTGTAGTATTGGCGAAGGTTGCAATATAGGGCAAAACGTGGTAATCTCACCCGATGTAGTATTGGGACGTAATGTAAAGATACAGAACAATGTATCGGTCTATACAGGGGTAATATGTGAAGATGATGTATTTTTGGGACCATCTATGGTTTTTACCAATGTAATTAATCCTCGTAGCCATGTAAACCGAAAGAGTGAATATATGCCTACAATTCTAAGAAAAGGCTCTTCTATTGGTGCTAATGCCACGATAGTCTGCGGTAACGAGATAGGCGAATATGCCCTCATCGGAGCCGGAGCCGTTATTACCAAACCCGTACTGCCTTATGCTCTTGTCGTTGGCAATCCTGCTCGGCAAATAGGCTGGGTAAGCCGTCACGGACACCGTCTGAATTTTGATAAAAACGGAGACGCTTTTTGTCCGGAGACAAAAGAGAGATATAAGTTAGTTGATGGCAAAGTCAATCTAATATCAGAGTAAACATTTAAATATCAATACAGTAAAAGACATATAATAAGCATGAAAAATTTTGCAATAATTGGAGTAGGAGGTTATATTGCTCCTCGTCATCTAAAAGCAATAAAAGATACAGGCAACAAACTGGTAGCTGCATACGACAGATTCGACAGTGTAGGATTGTTAGACAGCTATTTCCCGGAGACATCATTTTTTACGGAGCAGGAGCTATTCGACCGCCATTGTACCAAACTCAAAGAGACAGACAAACAGATAGACTATATATCTATCTGTACGCCCAACTATCTTCACGATGCACATATACGCTACGGACTTCGATTGGGAGCCGATGTTATATGCGAAAAGCCAATCGTACTAAATCCCTGGAATATAGATGCCTTACAAAAAGTAGAGCAACGCGAGGGCAAAAAAATAAGCACTATTCTACAACTTAGACTACATCAATCAATTATAGACCTCAAAAAGAAGATAGACGCAAGTCCAAAAGATAAGATTTTTGACGTAGAGCTTACATATATCACTTCGCGAGGCAATTGGTACTACTCTTCTTGGAAAGGAGACGAGCACAAAAGCGGCGGAATAGCTACAAATATAGGAGTACATTTTTATGATATGTTGCAATGGGTATTTGGAACACCCCAAAAAAACATTGTTCACGTAGCCTCGCACGATAGAGTGGCAGGTTATATCGAGTTAGAAAGAGCAAGGGTACGTTACTTTCTCAGCATCAATGCCGACCTTTTGCCGGCTAATGCCGTACAAGGCGAAAAACGCACATTCCGTACCATCAATATTGATGGTAACGAATTTGAGTTTAGCGAAGGATTTACCGAATTGCATACGGACAGCTACAAACATATACTTGCCGGCAACGGATTTGGTATAGAAGAAGCTCGCAATGCTATTAATATCGTGTATCAGATACGTCAGGCTCAACCAATTGGTCTTAAAGGCGATTATCACCCAATGGCAAAATTTCCTCTTGCCAGCCATCCTTTTGGTTGGTAATTAACGAAAAATAAAACTATTAAAAGGGAAACAACTATTTAATAAAATTTAATTGAATATCGTATAGCACACACCGGAAAAAATGCCCTAAACAACCAATAATTCAGTGAAAAACAACAAGATACTAATGGCGTATATCGCCCTCATATTGGCACAAATATTTTGGGGCATCAGTTTTGTATGGACCAAAGAGCTGTTGAACAACGACTTCAACGTAGTATTTGTCATAACCGTAAGATTACTCATTTCGTTCGCACTGCTTTTTGCTATTGCAATTATTACCAAACAGTTAGAACAAATAAAAAAAGACGACCGTAAATGGTTTTTTCTGCTTGCCTTTTTTGAACCGTTTCTCTACTTTATAGGCGAAAACTACGGACTAAAACTTGTTGATGCAAGCTATGCGGCTATCTTTATTGCTATTATTCCCGTTATAGTACCGTTCGGACTATTCCTTTTCTATCGTCAAAGTCTTAGCTGGACCAACCTTTTGGGGGTCGGCATTTCGATAGTGGGAGTATCTATTCTCTCGTTTGGCAACAGTATTGCAGGAACATTCAGCATTGCAGGCGTACTTCTGCTTTTGCTCGCCGTATTTTCGGCTGTGGGCTACAACCTGATATTATTTAAACTTTATAACTATAAGCCCATTACTATTATCATTTATCAAAATATAATAGCTGCTGTTCTCTACTTGCCTCTATTCCTATTCATCGACAAAGCCGAACTCGACGCTATGCGTTGGACACCAAACACGGTACTTGCTTTGGTTATGCTTGCAGTATTCTGTTCGTCAATAGCCTTTATGGGCTATTCTTATGCGGTCAAAACCATATCCATAGCCAAAGCCAGTGTTTTTGCCAATGCAATACCTGTTATCACTATCGTTTTTGCCTTTATTATAGGGCAGGAGACGCTGACATTCAACAAAATAATGGGTATGGTCATAGTAATATCGGGGCTTGTTGTCAGTCAGACGATTGCTAAGGGTAAGGTTACAGATAAAACTCACTCGTAAGAGACTTATATTCTGACGTATAGCAGTGTCTCGACAACTCTATCACGAGGTCTGTCTCGACCAACTCGCTTTCGGTCTTGGAGTACTCCAACAGACAACGTTTAACCTTGGAGGTAGGCGTGGGATATACGTTGGTTTTTCGTACTAAAAATAGATTGTGTTTCTCTGCCAGATGACTTACTTTTCCCATCTGCTCTGCGGGTATGATTACGGCAAACTTACCTTGTTCGGAGAGCAGTCGCTCGACACTATCGAAAAGTTCCTCGTACGAGAGGCTAATATTGTGCCTTGCCCTACTTCGTTGAATATCGGCACTTTTTAAGCTATCCTCGAAATATGGCGGATTGCAGACAATGAGGTCGTACATACTGCTGACACTAAACAGATTACATCTTTTCGGGCAACTCTATTCCGAGCAGTCCCATAGCGTTGGTGATAGTTTGCGAAATGGTACGGCATAAGACCAAACGAAAGTTACGCACTGCGGGGTTTGCCTCTTTGAGTATCGAAAAATCGTGATAAAACTGACTGAATTCCTTTGCCAAATCATAACAGTAGTTGGCTATCAAAGCAGGCGAGAAGGTACGCGATGCCTCACTCAATACGTCGGCAAACGATGATATATATTGTATTATGAACTTCTCTTTATCGCTGATTTCGACAGTGTTGTCGCACTCCCCGACTACAATACCCTGCTCGGCTGCTTTACGCAACACCGACTTGATACGTGCATTGGTGTATTGGATAAATGGTGCCGAATTGCCGTTGAGGTCGATGGAGTCTTGTGGGTTGAACACCATATTTTTTACGGGTGCCACCTTCAATATAAAATATTTCAACGCTCCCAACCCTATTATTCGGGCAATGGAACGAGCTTCTTCGTCGGTCATATCTTCGATTTTGCCAAGCTCTTTGGTGGCTTTATAGGCTTCCTCTATCATCTCGGCAATCAAATCGTCGGCATCGACAACAGTACCTTCGCGAGATTTCATCTTGCCTTCGGGTAGCTCTACCATACCGTATGAGAAATGTACCAAATCTTTGCCCCAAGTATAACCGAGTCTGTCGAGCAGAAGCGAAAGCACTTGGAAATGATAGTTTTGCTCATTACCCACGACATACACCATTTTATCAATACTATAATCGTCGTAACGCATTTTGGCAGTACCTATATCCTGTGTCATATACACAGAAGTACCGTCAGCACGCAAGAGTAATTTTTCGTCGAGACCGTTTTCGGTAAGATCTGCCCAGACAGAGCCATCGGCTTTGCGGTAAAAGATACCTTCGTTGAGTCCACGCACTACCTCCTCTTTGCCGACCAAATAGGTCTGAGACTCGTAATATATTTTATCAAACGAAATACCAAGTTCGCGATATGTACACTCAAATCCGTCATAGACCCAACCATTCATCTCTGCCCAAAGCGAAAGAGTCCGCCGGTCGCCCTCCTCCCAAAGTTTGAGCATCGCCTGAGCATCGAGCAATATCGGTGCATTGCGTTCTGCTTCCTCTTTCGACATACCTTCGGCAACAAGAGTTGCTATCTGCTTTTGGTATTCGTTGTTGAATTTGACATAATATTTACCCACTAAATGGTCGCCTTTGATACCGCTACTTTGAGGAGTCTCTCCATTTCCGAAAAGTTTCCAAGCAAGCATCGACTTGCAGATATGTATTCCTCTGTCGTTCACTATATTGGTCTTTACCACACGCCAACCGCTCGCCTGCTGTATTCGCGAAATGCTATCGCCCAACAGATTGTTGCGTATATGCCCCAAATGGAGTGGCTTGTTTGTATTGGGCGACGAGTACTCTATCATCATCAAGGGCGATGATGCGGTAACAGGCACAAATCCAAACTCTTTCTGTCCGCTTATATCGTTCAGCAAATCGACGAAATAACTTTTAGCAATAACGAGGTTTAGAAAGCCCTTGATAACGTTGAACGACTCGACCAAACCATTTTTTACCAAATCATCACCTATCTCGGAGGCAATAAGGTCGGGAGCTTTGCCAACGATTTTTGTCAGGGGAAATATCACAATGGTAAAATCGCCCTCGAACTCCTTCTTCGTAGGTTGGAATACAATGTTTGACTCAATTATTTCTTTGTTATATCTGTTTTTTGAAAACTCTATTATTCTACTGATTATCTGTTGTTTCATCGATATTTTTTATTATAAAAACAATAATTTCCTTACTTTTAATACATTACAGGTCTGCGGTAAATAGTTTGCCTCGTTTTTTCCAAAACAAGATGAGCAACAACCCAAAGATAAGTCCACCCAAATGTGCAAAGTGAGCCACATTATCCCACGAGAAGTTGGCGACACCTGCCACGAGCTCTATTAGTCCGTATATGATGACAAATATACGTGCCGGAATAGGTATAGGCAGAAAAAACAAGAACAGTTTCTCTTTCGGGAACATATATCCGAATGCGAGCAATATACCGAAAACTGCTCCCGATGCCCCAACAGTAGGTATATTTAGCAAAATATTGAGCCTACCCAAGTATTCGTCGGAGTAATTGTAACCTTCGCTAAGCACCTTCGAACCCTCGCTCGATAGCTGTTGCATAACGGCAGGCATATTGTCGATACCGCCCGCAATGGCGTTGTAGTCGATATACCATACTATCTGTTGGATTATAGCGGCTCCCAGTCCTGCGACAAGGTAGTAGAAAAGAAATTTTTTACCTCCCCAAATAACCTCAAAAACACGTCCAAACATAAACACCGCAAACATATTAAACAAAATATGCTCAATACCAGCGTGCATAAACATATATGTAAAAAACTGGTAAAAGCCGAATTGTTCGGAGAAAACGAAGTGAAGCCCCAATATTCGGTTTAGGTCTATTCCATATCGAGATTCGAAAAAAAAGGATATCGCCAAACAGATAATATTGATAATTATAATATTAAAAACTACGGGCGAACTATTTATTAAATCGCGTATTTTGCTCATAACATTTTAAAGAATTTTGTGCAAAATTACACTAATTTGCATAAAAATACGGTGTTTTCGTCATTTTTTTTCAACAAATTGTTGATTATCAAAAAAAATATATTATTTTTGCTGTCAGATAAATATTATTATTCATTTAAATTTTAAATTTTAATTTTTTTGTATGAACAAACAAGATTTAGTAAAAGCTATTGCTAAAGAAGCAGGATTGAGTCAAGTAGATTCAAAAAAAGCACTTGATGCTTTTGAAGTTGCAGTAAAAAAATCTCTTTCAAAAGGAGAAAATGTTACTTTGATTGGTTTCGGCACATTCTCGGTAGTAAAACGTGCTGCCCGTAAAGGTATTAACCCTTCTAACGGCAAACCACTTCAAATCAAAGCAAAAAAAGTAGCTAAATTTAAAGCCGGTTCTAAGTTGGCTGAAGCTGTTGCCAAATAAGGTAAAATTTAATTTAGTCAATACAAATGTGAGCGTTAAGTGATTAACACTCACATTTTTTTATGAGTGCTACGGCATACGCCACTATCCCTTCACGACGACCGACGAAGCCAATAGCCTCGTTGGTAGTAGCCTTGATGCCGACATCTTTTACCGACACTTTTAGTATCGGGGCAAGGGTCTTTTTCATAGCCTCGATATGGGGATTGAACTTAGGGCGTTCGGCACAGATAGTGGTGTCGATATTGCCTACAATATATCCCTCTGCCTCAACGAGTTCTATCGAACGAGCAAGTAAGACTTTGCTATCGGCATTCTTGAAGCTCTCGTCGGTATCCGGGAAGTAGTAACCTATATCTCGTAAGCCTGCCGCTCCCAATATGGCATCGCAAATAGCGTGTATAAGCACGTCGGCATCCGAGTGCCCCAAAAGTCCGTGTGTATGCGGTATCTCTACTCCGCCTATAATCAACGGACGTCCCTCCACCAAACGGTGTACGTCGTATCCAAAACCTATTCTCATTGTAGTGTAAAAGTATTATAAACAAACATTTGTCTCTCTATTTTCGACCGAAGTCGGCAGGAATTTCGCCCCATTCGGCAGTATTCCATTTTATGATTTTATTCTCGATAGTATTGTTTTTTAGCCAACTCTCGGCACGTTTTATCAAATTGAATACTTCGGCATTGCATTCGTTGGGTTCAAGTTTGGTTTTGCACTTACCTTGTTGTATCCACATTATTGCATTGCGGCTGTCGGAGTATATATCGTACTTCCAGCCCTGTTGCTTACAGAGAGCCAATACGTGTACCAGAGCCAAAAACTCACCTATGTTATTGGTGGCTTCGGGATATACCTTGCTATGAAAAAGCTCCACGCCACAATCCAGCCATACGCCCCGATACTCCATTGCACCGGGATTACCTCCACAGGCAGCGTCCACAGCAATGGCTCGGTGTGTAGGCTTATTGGCAATATTGAGGGTATTTTTTTTCACTTCCTCTTTTTTTGCCTTACGGAAATCGGGTATGCCTGCGGCAAAAGCCTCAACCGCCTCCGCACGCGAGGCAAAACCCTTATATACTGCTCCCTCGAACTTGTCTATCTGTGTTTTGCAACTCTCCCACGAGTCGAAAACACCGATATTACGCCCTCGCCACACCACATAATGTTTATTTTTTGCCATACCTGATTTTTTTTTACAAAGATAACACTTTTGGCAGATGTATAAACTATAAGATGAAGTGAAGGCAAAGTCAAAACGAAATTTTGAGTTTAACATAGATTCTGCATTAGAAAAGACGTAGGCTATCGGAATGGTTTAACATTTCATTGGGGCGGACAGCCCCAACCTAAAAGAGAAAAAAACGCGATTGCAGCTTTGGTACGATTGATACTTGATAATATTTTGACAGAATAATAAAAAATCAAAATCAAAAAAGACTGTAATTTATTGTAAAATAAAAAAATCAGTCAGTAATTTCCCTAAAAAATCTCTAATGCGTAGCATTAAACACACACAGATTATTATTTGTTAATAAGACAGTTACAATTATATTTATTGCTAACGCTGAATTTGGGTTTATGGCAGAATAGTATGTGAAAACAACAACACCGCGTAACACTCATTAGAATATTTCGCCGTTGAGGATAAATCTTTTGTTCCGTCACAAGTAAAAAAGGCTACCTTTTTTACAAAAGATAGCCCATATAAATATTGAAACAAACTTATTTGTAAATAAGTTAAATTTTCAATCCGTCAATAATATTATCATCTACAATATTTGGCATCGTTACTTCGAGGTTTGGGGTACGGTTCATCTCACGCTCGATAGCAAACATGGCACCGCTATTGCGAGCCCAACTGCGACGTGCGATTCCGTTGTTTACGTCCCAAAGCAACATACTTTTTAGTCGTCGGTCGCTATCGTCGGAGCCGTCGATAACCATACCGAATCCACCGTTGATTACTTCGCCCCAACCTACACCACCGCCGTTGTGTATCGAAACCCAAGTGGCACCTCTAAAGCTATCGCCGATACAGTTATGAACAGCCATATCGGCAGTAAACGACGAGCCGTCGTATATGTTAGATGTTTCGCGGTATGGCGAGTCGGTTCCCGATACGTCGTGATGGTCGCGTCCCAATACTATCGGAGCCGATATTTCGCCTCTCTTGATAGCCTTGTTGAACGCTTCGGCTATCTTGGTACGTCCTTCGGAGTCGGCATAGAGTATTCTCGCCTGCGAGCCTACCACAAGGTGATTTTTGTTAGCCTCTTTTACCCAGTGAATATTATCTTTTATCTGATTAACAATCTCTTTTGGAGCATCTTTGAGTATCTCTTCCTGTATTTGAGCTGCTATACGGTCGGTAACGGCAAGGTCTTCGGCTTTACCCGAAGTACAAACCCAACGGAAAGGTCCAAAACCATAGTCGAAAAACATCGGTCCCATAATATCCTGAACATAAGACGGATATTTGAATTTATCGCCATTCATTATGTCGGCACCCGCACGCGACGATTCAAGCAAAAAGGCATTGCCGTAGTCGAAGAAGTACATTCCACGTTCAGCCAATTTATTGATAGCCACCACCTGACGGCGTAACGACTCTTGCACCGCTTTTTTAAACTCTTCGGGTTGCTCTGCCATCATCTTATTCGACTCCTCGTAGGAGTAGCCCACAGGGTAGTAACCACCCGCCCAAGGATTGTGTAGCGATGTTTGGTCCGAACCCAAATCTACAGCAACGTCGGCTTCGACCAGTTTTTCCCACAAATCGACCACATTGCCCTGATATGCAAAGGAGACAGCCTCTTTTCTGCTCTGTGCCTGACGGACACGTACAATAAGTTTATCTATGTCGGTATGAACCTCATCGACCCAGCCCTGTTCGTAACGCTTTTGTACCACCTTAGGATTTATTTCGGCAACGATAGAGACCACACCCGACACATTGCCCGCTTTGGGTTGAGCTCCCGACATACCTCCAAGCCCCGATGACACGAACAACATACCGCGAATATCGGTTTCCCCCTCTTTCAGACGCATACGGGCAGCATTCATTACCGTGATGGTAGTACCGTGTACTATGCCTTGCGGTCCGATGTACATATACGAGCCGGCAGTCATCTGTCCGTACTGTGTTACACCGAGAGCATTGAATTTTTCCCAATCGTCGGGTTTGGAGTAGTTCGGTATCATCATTCCGTTGGTAACTATTACGCGAGGTGCATCTTTGTGTGACGGGAAGAGTCCCATTGGATGCCCGGAGTACATTACAAGTGTCTGTTCGTCGGTCATCTTCGACAGGTATTGCATTGTAAGGCGGTACTGAGCCCAATTTTGAAACACTGCACCGTTGCCTCCGTATGTGATAAGCTCGTGAGGATGTTGAGCCACGGCGTAATCGAGATTGTTGTTTATCATCAACATAATGGCTGCCGCTTGAAGACTTTTAGCCGGATACTCGTCGATTGGACGTGCTTTCATCTCGTAATCGGGACGAAATCGGTACATATAGATTCTGCCATAGAGTTTAAGCTCCTCGGCAAACTCCTCGGCAAGCTCTTTGTGATGCTTTGCGGGGAAGTATCTCAATGCATTGCGGATAGCCAAACGCTTTTCGTCTTCAGACAAAATTTCTTTACGTTTCGGTGCGTGATTGATTGATGTATCATACTCTTTTTTAGGAGGAAGGATATCGGGAATACCCTCCAATACCTGTTTCTGAAAGTCTGTCATACTTGTATGGTTTATTATAAGTTTAATATTCAAAAAAATCGGACTTCAAAATTAATAAATTTATTCCGATTAGACAGAAATATCTCCAATTAAATTCCATTTTTAGTATAAAAGCACAACAACGAGAGATACGTTTAGGCATCTGATTAATATCCTAATGTATAGCCTGTATTGACTCTCGCACACAAACATTTGATAAAATACACAAGAGATGTTCAAAAAAAAATTGTAACTTTGAAAAATCACAATAATATTCACATAAAACAAAATATAATGAAAAATCTTGTAGTACTAACCGGTGCAGGTATTAGTGCCGAGAGTGGGATATCTACTTTTCGCGATAGCGGAGGACTTTGGGAGCAATACAGTATAGAGGAGGTAGCTACTCCCGAAGCTTGGTACAAAAATCCTCAACTGGTAACCGATTTTTATAATCAACGTAGGAAACAACTGCTTGAAGTAGAGCCCAATTACGGACATATTGGTTTGGTTGAGCTTGAAAAACACTTCAAAGTATGGATAATTACGCAAAATGTAGATAATCTGCACGAGCGAGCCGGTTCCACAAACATTATTCATCTGCACGGAGAACTTACAAAAGTACGTTCGGAGCGTTTCGACAATATTATATACGAACTAAAACCCGAAGAATATGAGATAAAAATAGGAGATAAATGCGAGAAAGGCTACCAACTTCGCCCTCATATAGTGTGGTTTGGAGAATCCGTACCAATGCTCGAACAAGCTGTGAAAATTACCGAAAAAGCCGACATTTTGGTGGTAATAGGCACATCTCTCAATGTTTATCCTGCGGCTTCGCTTGTTCACTATACTCGTAAAGATACACCTATCTATATAATCGACCCCAATAGTGTAGCTATCAACAATCCCAATTGGCACTATATAAAGAAGGGAGCTTCCGAAGGAGTAAAGGATTTGATAGAGATACTGGACGCAAAATAAAGACTTATTTACGAAAGCTATAACAAATTACATATTATTTATCATATAGAGATGCAAAACAGAAGGTATAATTCCCTATTTTTTGCTAATTTTGCACATTAATTTTAATTTAATCGCTAAACTTAATGGTATTACCCATATTCTTATATGGCTCAAGCGTACTTAGAGAAGTGGCTAAGCCTATTGACAAAAATTATCCGAACCTAAAAGAGCTTATTGACAATATGTTCGAAACTATGCATAATGCAGATGGGATAGGGCTGGCTGCACCTCAGATAGGGCTCCCGATTCGTCTTTTTATCATAGATATTTCTCCTCTCGATACCGAAAAAGCCTTTGCCGAGCTAAAAAATTATCCGAAGACAAAAATTTTTATAAATGCCGATATAATCGAACGTTACGGAGATATGACAGTACACGAAGAGGGCTGTCTTTCGTTACCGAACATTAACGAGAAAGTATCTCGTCCGGACAAAATCAAAATCAAATATTCGGACGAAAATTTCGAAGAACACATCGAAGAGTACGAAGGATATTTCGCTCGAATAATTCAGCACGAATACGACCATATTGACGGCAAAGTATTTACAGACCATATCTCGCCTCTAAGAAAACAGCTTATCAAATCGAAGTTGATGGATATCGTAAAAAGAAAAATGGACTGCAGATACAGATTTAAATAAAAATTGTATTACCTTTGTTCATAAACTTTTTTTAGAAAAACAAAACAATGAAAAGACTATTCATTTACAGTATATTTACGGTTGTTTCTCTATGTGTGTATTCACAAGAAAAATCCAATGATGACAAGTACTATTATATTTTTCGTTCATCAGATATTTACAATTCGGTATGGAGAGAATTGGACATCAACTATGTCGATTCGCTTAACTACGAAAAACTAAACGATGTTGCCATCAACAGTATGTTGCAACAACTCGACCCATATACCGTCTATATCCCCGAACAGCAAGAAGAAGACCTGCAAGCAATGACAACAGGTATGTACGGCGGGATAGGGGCGATTATACAAAAATATGGCGACTATGTGGTAATATCCGAACCCAAATTCGGATTACCTGCCCAAAAAAACGGTATCTTGGCAGGAGATCAGATTATCTCTATCAACAACGAAAGTATGAAAGGCAAAACTACCTCGTATGTAAGCAACAAGTTGAAAGGGATACCGGGTACAGAGATAAAACTCAGATTGCGAAGAAACGGAGAGAAAAAACTTATAGATAAAACTTTTTTGCGAGAAGTAATACACATAAACTCTATTGATTATTACGGAATTATACAAGACAGCATAGGCTATATCGCTCTATCGGATTTTACAGACAAATCGTACAACGACTTTAAGACAGCATTGACAGAATTAAAAGACAAAAACATAAAAAAACTGGTTATCGACCTACGTAATAACGGCGGAGGATTGGTAAACGAGGCTGTCAATATAGCTTCTATGTTTTTGCCACGAGGCACAACGGTTGTCTCGATGAAAGGCAAAAACTCAAAAAATGAAAGAAAATATAAAACTCCTTTTGCTCCCATTATGCCCGATATTCCACTTGTGATAATTATCAACGAAAACTCGGCTTCGGCATCGGAGATTATAGCAGGTGCATTTCAGGATTTGGACAGAGCGACCATAGTGGGCGAACGCAGTTTTGGCAAAGGACTGGTGCAGAGTATAAGGCAACTACCTTATGGCGGTTATATCAAAGTAACTACTGCTAAATATTACCTGCCTTCGGGACGGTGTATTCAATCGGTCGATTACGCCAATAATACCAGAGGCGAACGCCCCAAAACAGTTCCTGATAGCCTCACCAACAAATTTAAAACTCAAAAGGGGCGTACAGTCAGAGACAAAAGCGGTATTACACCCGATATTTTTGTTGAAGAAAAAAAAGGCAATTATATCACATATTATCTTTTTGTTGATAATATAATATTTGATTTTGCCACCAAATATTATTATTCGCACGAACAGATACCTTCTCCCAATACATTCAAACTTACAGAAGAGGAGTATAGCGATTTCATAGCTTTTGTAAAAAGTAAAAATTTCACATACAAACTCGAAAGTGAAAAAATGCTTGTCCAATTACAAAAAATGGTAGAATCAGAAGGATATATAGGCAAAACCGACTCAATTTTCAAACAGCTTACTCCCCTATTAAAAGCTGATGTAGAGAGAGATTTGCGTGATTTTCGCGAAGACATACAATACCTAATCGAAGCTGAGATAGTCAAACGATATTATTATCAAAAAGGATACTTCGAATTTATTCTTCGTTACGACGAATGGGTACATAAGGCATTGGAGGCTTTTATGTAAATACAAAAAATGACATATAGTTTGTTCGCTACTTGCAATTAGTAGAGATACTATTGTTGATTCTGTTTTGTCAGTTATATAAAAAAGATTAATTTTGCAGTTTTATCTTGGGGTATTATACCGATACCCATTTGTATGCTATATACCAACAGATTATACGACAATAGAGTAACTAAAAAAATTGAATTAAAAATATGAGTGGCGGATTATATTCAATGGAGGGAAAAGATTTTGACAAAACCCTCGACCTTACAAAGATTAAACCATACGGCGATACAATGAATGACGGTAAGACTCAATTGAGTTTTACTCTTCCCGTACCATGTGGAGACGAAGCTGTCGAAGCAGCTAAACAATTGATAAAAAAAATGGGATTTGAAAATCCTCAAGTAGTTTTTTACAAAGAGCTTACCGAAGGTTTTACTTTCTTCAACTGTTATGGTAGCTGTACGCATGATATAGATTATACCTCTATCCACGTGCCAAAAGTTGAAAGCAACGTTATGGATATGGCCGAATGTGATGAGTATATCAAAGAACATATCGGACGCAAAATAACGGTATTAGGGGCATCTACGGGGACAGACGCCCATACCGTAGGCATTGATGCCATTATGAATATGAAGGGATACGCCGGACACTATGGTCTCGAACGTTACGATATGATAGAGGCTATAAATATGGGTAGTCAGGTCGAAAACGAAGATTTTATTGCCAAAGCATTGGAGCTAAAAGCCGATGCCCTACTTGTATCGCAGACTGTTACACAAAAAGATGTACATATTCATAACCTTGTCAATCTTGTAGAACTTCTCGAAGCAGAAGGGCTTAGACATAAAATTATTCTTATTTGCGGCGGTCCGCGTATCACTCACGAATTAGCCAAAGAGTTGGGGTATGATGCCGGATTTGGGGCTAATACATACGCAGACGATGTAGCATCGTACATTGCACAAGAGCTCGACAGAAGATTAAATTCTTAAAGTTGTCTTTTTCACAATATTAAATAATATAAAAAGGGGATAAGATTTCCCCTTTTTTATTTAAACCCAATTAGAGAGAATATCATTTATTACATTATATTCTGTCCGATAAAAGTTTTTTGAAAAAATTTAGGGCGATGGCTTTTTGAATTTCGGTTTTTTGTTTACAAAATTTCATTACTGTACAATATATTATCAATCGTCCCAAAGCTCCAATCTTGTTTTTTTCTGGTTTAGGTTGGGGCTATCCGCCCCAAACCCCGACTAACTTTTTTTCTTATAAAGAATAAAAAGTTAGCAAAAAAAGAATTGCGGCACGCTTTCGGCTCGACCCACATCGGACTT
>JBGXXV010000119.1:0-12306 GCA_041814825.1 Bacteroidota bacterium
ATTACGGATATAAGAAACATTATAGAGTTAAACACGGAGAAAATGAATTCGCTTTGGGACATAACCATATCAATGGAATAGAGAACTTTTGGGGGCTTTGCAAGGTACGATTGGCAAAGCTCAGAGGAGTACATAGACATACTTTTTATTTGCATATTAAAGAGTGTGAATTTAGATACAATTGCAGAAATCAAAATTTATACTTAATTTTGCTCAAAAATTTCAGAAATCATAAACTTAACTAATCTTGAACCAAAATGCTTATTGTAAAAATAATAATAATGTTACTGCTTCTGTTGGGAGCCAACGGGTATGTGTTTTTCCGTCTATATCAGATGTTGCCACCTGTGTTGCCATTGCAAATATTGCTCATCTCTTTGGGTGTGTTATTACAACTGCTCATATTTGTGGCAATGATATGGGGCAATAGCTTACCTACCAAATTGGTATCCGTACTTTATCAGATAGGTACTTCGTGGATAATTATTTTTGTGTTTTTGCTGACAATATTTTTACTAATAGATATTTTTAGTATCATTAAACCGCTTAATATCAAACAATATATGATGCACTCGTGGCTCGCTTGGGGTGTGCTTACGGGTATTGTCAGCCTTTTGCTTTTGGTTGGCAACAAGACCTATTA
This sequence comes from Bacteroidota bacterium, assembly GCA_041814825.1. Classification (GTDB taxonomy): domain Bacteria; phylum Bacteroidota; class Bacteroidia; order Bacteroidales; family Paludibacteraceae; genus F0058. Next base: position 644 of record JBGXXV010000119.1, read on the forward strand.
TCAGAAAAAACGTGTAGAACTTGATATAAAGATAGATAAACCTCTTGCCTGTCCGATTAAGATAGTGGCTGTCAGCGACCTGCATATAGGCTATGGCATAGGTAAAGATGAACTCGAAACGTGGGTATCGCTTATCAACGACGAAAAACCTGACATCGTACTCATAGCAGGCGATGTTATCGACAATGATACCAAACCGCTCTACGAGGATAAGTTGTACAAAACCTTACGAAAATTGCAGACACGATACGGAGTATATATGGCTCTGGGCAACCACGAGTATATCAGTCGTATAGACGATAGTATCGAGTTTCTCGAAAAATCGAATATCACCGTACTCCGCGATAGTGCAGTATTGGTCGATAGTGTATTCTACATTGTGGGGAGAGAAGATGCTTCGAGGAAGTATCGCAATTCGCTGTCAAATATAGTTTCTTCTTTAAATACGACTAAGCCAATCATTGTTCTCGACCATCAGCCAAGCGGTTTTCAGGAAGCCCAACAGTGCGGAGCAGACCTCCTTTTGAGCGGACACACACATCAGGGACAGATTTTGCCGATTAAGTTTATCGTACAAGCGATGTTCAAGCAGTCGTACGGCTACCACACTGCTAACGGCACACACTTCTATGTTACGTCGGGACTTGGTATATGGGGAGGCAAATTTCGTATCGGCTCACGTAGCGAATATGTGGTAATAGAGCTCAAGGGCAATTAATTTTTTATTATTAGTGTCCGATAAAAGTTTTTTTTGAAAAAATTTAGGGTGATAGCTTTTTGAATTTCAGTTTTTTGTTTATAAAATTTCATTACTGTTCAATATATTATCAATCGTACCAAAGCTCCAATCTCGTTTTCTTTTCTCTTAGGTTGGGGCAGACAGCCCCAATGAAATGTTAAAACATTCCGATAGCCCTCGTCTTTTCTAATGCAGAATACGGAAGAAACCTCATAATAACCCAATAAACAAACTCGCAAGATAAGCCCCTTTCACAACAAAAGCATATATCTTTGTGTATATTAAGATATTATATATTAATGTCAATTTTTTATCGGACAGCAATAATATTGAGTTAATCACTTCAATTCTATTCGTACCACTTCGCCGTAGCCTATTGGCGTTTCGAATGCTTTCCCTATGGATATACCCTCCAATAATATCATAAACGCACGTATGATACCTGCATGGGTAACAATGAGTATGTTGTCGAAATATTTAGGAAGTGCTTCTATAAAATCTTTAACACGCTCCAATACCATTTGTAACGATTCCCCTTGTGGAGTACGGACATTTTTGTAGTCGTCAAACCATTTTTTGCCCTCTTCCAAATCATAAATATCGAGCCAAGTCATACGCTCCCATAGTCCGAAATTAAACTCTCTGATTCTTTGGTCGATTATTACGTTTGGGGCAATACTGCCGGCAAGCGTAGTACATCTCTTCAAAGGACTGCTATATATGCTGTCGAATATGATGCCTTTCAGTCTGGACTCTACTGCGACCAACTCCTGTTTGAATGTGTCGGCAAGCTCTACATCGGTACTGCCGTAGCATATACCCGAAGGTATATTTACCCTTGTGTGTCTGACCAAATAAAGTGTTTTCATCGGTTATATATATGGTATAATAGACAGAAATACGATATAGAAACCTATTTCGCACAGCTGTTGTAATGCTCCCAATACATCACCCGTGAAGCCACCTATTTTTTTTTGAGTGTATTGTCTTAACAAGATTAGAATAATAGTATATACGGGTATAATGGTTAATACTATTTGCCATGGCATAAGTACAAATGGAACTGCCGCAAAAATAAAGGCAACAAACAACGTAGCGGAAGATATTGGATTCTTTGAGTGAGACGACTTACTGTTTTCTATGCGCACATATACGGAAGATTTCATCATTACCAATACCATAAAGCGACTCGAAGCGTTTGCCACTATAATTACCGCAGGCAATATTTTAATATCGGTCGAAGTGTAAATTACGAATTTGAGTAAAAATAATACTATCAGGGCAATAGCTCCATATACTCCTACTCGACTGTCTTTCATTATTTCCAAAATACGTTCTTTGGTATAACCGCCGCCAAATCCGTCGAAAAAATCGGATAACCCGTCTTCGTGTAGAGCTCCTGTGGTAAGTAACATAGCCACAAGAGATAAAATTGCCGCTACTGCCTGAGGCAAAATATAGGAACAAACCATAAATACTCCTCCTCCGACAGCTCCTACAATAATACCTATCAAAGGGAAAAATCGTATGGATTGAGTTTGGTTTTCTTCGGAGTAGCTTATTTTTCCTGTTGGGATACGACTGTAAAACATTATTGCGTGCAGAAACAGATTAAACTGACGCCGTATAAAGCCTTGTTTGCGGTCGGTTTTGGAGTGCATAATTGCCGTAGAAATAGAAATACAAAACAGGTGCTATTAGCTAAATAGATATTTGGTTAGTGATATGCCAATTGTTGCTACCGGTGTTTTTCGACATCATATACGGCGGCTTCGTCGAAACTTGCCATTTCGTTCAAAAATATTAAAGCCGATTGCAGTATAGGGTACGCCAAAGCCACCCCCGTGCCTTCTCCCAGACGTAAGTCTAAATGAAGTATAGGGTCTCCTTTCATATATTCGACCATATATTTATGTCCGTGTTCGTTGGATTGATGCGAAAACAGTACATTATCCAGTACATCGGGTTGTATTTCGTATGCAGCCAAAAATCCCGATGAAGTAATGAACCCATCGGCAATTATGAGCATATCCAGACGTTTGGCTTCGATTACTGCCCCCGCAATCATTGCTATTTCGAAGCCTCCGAATGTAGCAAGTACTTCCAACGGTGTTTTAGGTTGGTATTTATCGGCTACTTGTTTGAGAATATTGTATTTGTGTTTTACTCCTTCGCTGTCGAGACCTGCTCCTCTGCCCACACACTCTTGCAGAGGCAATCCTGTAAATTTATGCAGTAGTAACGATGCCGGAGAGGTGTTGCCTATTCCCATTTCGCCAAAACCTATGATATTACACCCTTTTTCGTACTCCTGACGTACAAACTCCGCTCCTTTGGTCATGGCTTGTCGGCATTGTTCTATCGTCATAGCAGGACTATGAAGCATATTGTTGGTGCCTTTGGCTATTTTTGCGTTTTCTACATTTATCCCTTCGGGAAAATCGTAATCTACCCCTGCGTCAATCACTCGTAGATTGATATTGTGTTGTTTTGAAAACACATTGATACCTGCACCTCCGTTGACAAAATTCATCACCATCTGCCATGTAATTTCTTTCGGGCAAGGGCTGACACCTTCGTCTGCTATACCATGGTCGGCAGCAAATACAAGTATCGATGGGTGGCAAAGCTGTGGAGTAAGGGTTTTTTGTATGATTCCTATGCGTAGAGCTATCTTCTCTAATTTACCCAAAGACCCTAATGGTTTGGTGCGGGTATTTATTTTGTCTAACAGTTGTTGTTCTATCATTACGGTATTAAAGTTTATGGGAGTATTACCTCCATTGTCAGTGCTGTATTGTAGCTATCCCACAGATTCCCTTCGATGTGTTTGTGTATGGTAACAAACAGCATCACAAGACCTGCTTTGTTCGGACGAAAAGTGAATTCTCCTTTGTTGTCGGCGTATATATTGCTTTTGCGAGTATTTTCCACATCATATAGGTCTTCTTTACGGTGGTATTCGTAATGTTCGTTGTCATAGACTACCACTATACGGGCATTTGGTACTGTTTGTCCGTCATTAAGTATGCGAAATGTTATTTTGTCGCCCTTTTTTACTGTGTTCGGTGAGGTAAGCGGTATTATTTCTACGCCTTTGTTAAGCGGGTTTGGTTTGTAGTTTGGCGATGAGCCTTTGTAAACGTAAACATCGGCACTGTTGTAATATTGCAATAGAATATTTTTCCCTTTTACCCGTAGGGTATCGTCAGAGAAATACTTTTTCCCTTCTATTGTTTGAATACCTCTGTATATCGGACCTTTGCGTACTCCGGTAGATATGCGGTATGTGCCTTCGTCGGTAATGGTCGGTTCGAGATATACGGCTGCTTTGGTCTGGAAACTTGGTTTAAGCGGTATGATGTCGAAATTAGGGTCAATCATCATAAAGTTGGGTGAGTTCATAGCAAAGTCGGCTTGAAAAGGTAGTTCGGTATATGCCGATTCTACCTGAAAACGGTTGTGTACCACGTGAAAAAGGTTTGGTTTTAAGAAAGGGACGTGAGCCTCTGCTTTGCGGGCGAAAGATGTTAATACCATTATTATGGCACTGATAACGAATAATCTGTTTTTCATATAAAAAATGTTTGTTTATTGATATTGCGTTGTTGGTTATTGTTATAAAAAATATATTGTTATTTTATTTTTAGGGGAATACCCGATATTAGGAGAAATACCTCATCTGCACTACGGGCAATATGCTGATTGACCCACCCTTGCAGGTCTGTAAAGTGTCGCGATGCTTGGTCGCTACCGTGCAACGACATTCCTATTTCGTTGCTCACCGCTATTAGTGTGAAATCCTGCTTGGCAAATTTATCCCATTCCGCTTTGGCTTCTTCGAGCGATGGTGCAAGTTGATAGTTGTTGTCGCTGAAAATATTTGTCAGCCATAGTGTAACGCAGTCCATAAGAACTGTTTTTCCGTTCAATTGATGTCTGCTTAGCAGTTTTTCCTCTTCGATTGTTGTCCATTGGCTACCACGGTCGGCTTGATGGCGTTTGATACGTCTTTCAAAATCTTCGTCCCAACGGCGGGCAGTAGCCAAGTACAATGGATTAGCCGACAAACTTTCGGCTAATCCTTGTGCATAACTGCTTTTGCCCGAACGTTGTCCGCCTGTAACAAAGATAATACGTCTCATCTCTTGTCAACCTTCGGCGAACAAACATCTTTGGTATAATTCCACTCTATGGTATCACCCGATTTTATGATTAATCGAAATGACGTTTTCCCCGGACTTGTACCATTTACTTTGTAATACCAAGCATTGTCGCCCAATACATTGCGTATTCCGTTAATAGACGATACAAAGACATATCCTTTTGCGGGGTAGGTCTCTATGGTAGCACATTTTTGAAGGGCATCCATGGCTGTCATTCCTTCGTGCCATTCTACCTTAACGGTTTCGACCGGTTTGTTTTGTCCATAATCGATTTTTACCGTTACCTCTTTTTGTGCATAGACTCCAATGGATATTATTGCAAAGAGTATTAATATAACTGATTTTTTACTCATAATTATTTTGTTATTAATGTTTTATTTGAATTAGAATGAATATGATACGTGTCCCATAATACTACGTCCCGGCATATTATAACCATCTTTTTCGGTATAATTTTCGTCGAAAAGATTTGATATGGTAATACCTATCTTTGCGTTACGGGTAACGTTATAAAATATTGAATAATTGAAAATCAGGTGGTCGGGTAGTTTGTATATTTTATTACTTGCCTCGTATCCGCCCCCCGTATAATAATTGTCTTCGGTAAGAAGCGGACGTAATCTTGACGATATGACGTTGTTTTCCAGTCTGCTACCTTTATATCGTGCATGCAGACGTGTAGAGAACCCTTTCATATTATCATAATATATTCCGAAATTTGCATTTGCTTTATTGACATACAACAACTCTTTTATCTTGTCTGTGTCATATTCGGTAAAGTTGTTGACAAACATATATGTAAGGTTGCCGTATATTTCGAGCTTTTGCTTCCAACCTATGAGCTGTGCTATGTTTAAGGCTCCCATAACTTCCAGACCGCTCATACGTGCGCTTTTCGCATTATTATAAAAAGTAGTGTCGGGAGCTCCCGATACGCCTCGATGAACATTTGTAACAATTTTGTTGTCGTGGATGGTCTGGAAATAGGTTATATCAAGATTCAAAAAAGAGTTGCCGTATCCGACACCTGCTTCGTAAGTAACGGATGTTTCGGGTTGTAAATCGGCATTCCCTACATATACTCTGCGAAACTGATATGTGCCTATCAATGTATTTACTTCGTAAAAACCGTATGTAGCAAATGCGTCCGGAATGCTAAAAGCTCTACCTGCACTTGCGTGTATGTTAAATCCTTTTAAGAAGTTGTACTTAGCTCCTAATGACGGTACGAAATAGAAATAGTTGTGAGTAGAACTGCTATTGTTCAGACTGTCGTGTTTGAATATGTCATATCTGATAAAATTTGCTCTTGCTCCCGCATTTACGGACAATCCTCGCCACTCGTAATTAAGTTGAGCAAAGCCCGATGCCCGTTGATTTCTGTTGTTTGGTTTGTAAGGGTCTGCCTCTGTGCCTTTGGCAGATTGTCTATTACTTGTATAATCCCATACATCGTAATCTATCCCTGCCAATACCTTGAAGTTGTTTATTGTCAGAGTATTGGTCGTCTTAACACCGAACTCTTTGATATTGTCTCTGAAAGAGATGAAGTTTGTAGTCGTATTTTCGTGGGTGTCATAATTGGCGTTGTCTTCGGTCGAAAAGTACGGAGCTACTTCCAAAGTGTTATTGGTAGTCTTGTACATTATACTTCCGAAAACGTTGAAGCGGTTGATATCCTTTTTGCCGGGTAGTTGTGTGAAATAATTTCCCGGTGTTTTTATATCATAACCCGCATAATACATCGATGATAGAGATATATGCCAGTTTGTGTCGATTGCGTATTGCAACTTGCCGAATAGTTGGTTTGTCTGATATGTAGTGTTAGGATATATATCACCATAAGATTTTTTGTCCAACAGTATCTTCTCTACCTCTGTTGTTTTCAGCAAATTGTTTGCTCCGATTCGATAGTCTTTTGTTTGGGCTTTTGATGTGAAACCCAATACCAACCCGACTTTTTCGGACAACATACCGCCAGCCGTACCGTCGAAAGAAACCGAACCGAAGCTACCTGCTTTCAGAGCAACATTTGCTTTTTTGTCGTCCGAGGCTTTTTGTGTAATGATGTTTATGGCTCCTCCCATGGCATCAGTCCCATATAAAAGCGAATACGGACCTTTTACTACCTCTATTCTTTCTATCAAAGAGGTTGGCAGAGTTGCCAGATTGCTTGTACCTGATGGCAGACCGTCTATAAGTACGATAGTGTAACTGCGTGAATGAGCCGACGGCGAAAATCCTCTCATACCTATTTGTGCGGAGACTCCCGGATATTGTATAATATCCAGATTGGTAATGGTTTTTAACAAATCCGCTGCATTATCGGCCGGTATAGTGGCTATTTTGTCTTTGTCGATAAGTTCCACCTTTTGCGGAATACTTTTTAGCGACATTCCCATACGGGTAGCTTCTACTTTTGCTTCACTAAGATTATATTTGCCGTCTTTGGCAATAGTGATAGAATCTTGTGCCTCTATTTGGCTTACAAACATAAGCAGGGCAAAGGCAACCCATAACGATTTTTTTAACATTAACATTAAAACGATTTATAGTTAAACAAATAATTATAATAAAATTGATTCAACCATAAACCTTCGAGAAGTAGTTTTTAGGAGCGAACACAAATAAGTTATTAGGCAGGTCCGATACCTTGCTTTTTGTCCCGAAAGCATTATGATACGATTCTCAAACAGGTCTTCCGGCTCATCTCATCGCTTTGTGGCACCTTCCCATCGTTTTTTGTGAATACAAATGTCCGCGACAGTGGCATATTGCTTCAAGCTTTGGTCGAGATATACGGCTGCGGGTACAGCTTTGGCTTCGTTGCTACGAGGCAAATTACCAAATTCCCTTATATCTGAAAACGGTTGCAAAGGTAATACTTTTTTTGAATGTGAAATAAAATACTTAAACTTAATTCAAATCACAAATTCAAATTTTAATACTAATTTTGCCGAAAATTTTTCACAGTATTAATCACTATGGAGAGATTACGCCCAATAATGTTTGTCGGTACAGGTTCCGATGTCGGCAAATCTGTAATAAATACAGGTTTTTGTCGGGTGTTTCTACAAGACGGTTTTTCGCCGGCTCCTTTCAAGGCTCAAAATATGTCACTCAATAGCTATGCCACAGCCAACAACCTCGAAATAGGGCGTGCGCAGGCTGTTCAGGCCGAAGCGTGCGGTATAGAGTGTATGGCGGAGATGAACCCGATACTGCTCAAACCAACTAACAACCTCACTTCGCAAGTGGTACTCAACGGTAAGCCCATTGGCAATATGTCGGCACACGAGTATTTCAACGACACCGACAGAGACGAGCTTTTTGAGGAGGTTATGGGGGCGTTCGGTCGTCTGCAAGAGATATACAGCCCCATCGTTATAGAGGGAGCAGGTAGTATTTCGGAGATAAACCTTTGGGACAAAGATATTGTAAATATGCGTGTGGCACTCCGAACCGATGCAGCCACATTCCTCATTGCCGACATCGACAAAGGAGGCGTGTTTGCAAGCCTTTACGGAAGTATTATGTTGCTGCCACCCGATAAGCGTGATGCTATCAAGGGGATAATTATCAATAAGTTCCGTGGCGATATTGCTCTTTTCGACGAGGGCAAAAAGATAATCGAACGTATCACGGGTAAGCCTGTGGTGGGCATTATTCCATACTTCAAAGATGTGTTTGTGGAGCAGGAAGATAGCGTTGTAATTGAGGGTAAACATAGTGTATCGCTCGATGGCAAGGTTAATATAGCTGTGGTGCTGTTGAAACATTTGTCGAACTTCACCGACTTCAATATGTTGGAGCAGACCGAAGGAGTAAACCTCTATTACACTGACCGACCGGACGAGTTGGCAAAAGCCGATATTATAATCATACCCGGCACCAAAAACACGCTGTCGGACCTCCAAACATTGCGAGCAAAGGGACTTGCTCGTGTCATTCGGCAACATCACGCCGAAGGCAAACCGCTATACGGTATCTGCGGCGGTTATCAGATGATGGGTATCGAGGTACAAGACCCTCTCGGTATAGAGGGCGATATAAGCACTTTGCCCGGCTTAGGCATATTGCCCGTTACTACTGTTTTGGAAGCGGGCAAAAAGACAAGACAATGCAGTTTTAGCTTTGTAGATGGCAAAGGTTATGGCCAGGGATACGAGATACACGCGGGGAATACCAAAAGCGACAAACCTCTATGTCGCTTACACAATGGCGAAGAGGACGGTTATATGCTCAACTCCAAGACATGGGGTAGCTATATACACGGCATACTCGACAACGCATCGGTAATAGAGAATATACTGACTAACGTCGGCAAAGAAGCGGGGGGTGTCAATATCGACTATAAAGCGAAAAAAGAGGAGGGCTACAACCGTTTGGCTCAAATTATAAGAGATAATGTCGATATGGAGTATATATATAACTGTTTGAGAATAAAATAGCTATATGCAAGATGATATTGGGACACGGCAACGATATACACCATTTGTGTCGAGAACTAAAAGCCGATTTTAGTTCAAATGTGGCATATAACAACCACTCGGACAAAATTTTGTCTCATCTCACGGCACACATAAACCTTATCAACAACTATCCTGACCCCGGAGCCACTGCTCTTACTCACAAGATAGCCCAACACCACGGCGTGAAGCCTTGCAATGTCTTGGTTACCAACGGGTCGGCAGAGGCGTTTTATCTTGTTGCTCACTATTTTGCCGATAAAAATAGTGTTGTGGCTTATCCTTCGTTTGCCGAATACGAAGATGCTTGTCGTGTACATCGCCATCGTTTGACATTCGTCCCAATCGAAGATATAATACATTACGACTCTCTCGACGCCGATACTATTTGGTTTGCCACGCCAAACAACCCCGACGGGAATCTCACCTCCGAACAATCTATAACCAACCTATGCCAACGATTACCTCATACTGCCGTTATAATCGACACCGCCTACTCCGAGCTGTGTCCATTTGCCGATAATATAAGCCTTATTCACACACATTGCTCTAATCTCATCACTATTCACTCGCTTACAAAATCGTTTGCCATACCGGGTATAAGACTTGGTTATATCATTGCATCAGACGATATTGTCAGAGAAATAGCGATGTTGCGTATTCCTTGGAGTGTCAATAGTTTGGCTCAGGAGGCAGGCTGTTATATTATCGACCATTATGTCGAACTTTTGCCCGATATAGGGCAATTGTACAACGAGTCGTTAGAATTACAGAAAGCAGTGGCTGCCATTCCTCAAATGGAGGTAGTACCTTCCAAATGCAATTACTTTTTGGCAAAAATGTGTCGCTCCACGGCACAAGAGTTGAAAGATTTTTTAATCACAAAGGGGCTACTTATCCGCAATGCGAGCAATTTCAGAGGATTGAGTGCTCAACATATTCGCCTTTCGGTACAGGGATGGGAGCGCAACGCACTATTGTTGGAGGGCATAAAAGAGTTTTTTGTATGATACTTTTTCCGTTTTTCGATAGTTTCCATTTTGTTATTGTATTAATAATAGGTTTGGTTTTAGATACCGTTTTGGGCGACCCGCCACGTATGCCACACCCCGTTCGTGGTTTTGGGTGGCTTATATCAATATTCGAGCAGAGGCTCAACAAGGGTAAGTGTCTTAGGGCAAAGGGAGTTTTTTCGGCTCTCTTGCTTACCTGTCTTGTGTTTGGAGCATTGCTGACAGCCGAATATTGGCTTTACTCCCGACACTCTATTTTACGGATAGCTTTCGACTCTCTGTTTTTCTTCTTTGCCATAAGCAACAGATGTCTTATCGACGAGGCTTTAGCCGTTGAGCGACAGGTACAAAAAGGCGATATCGAGGCTGCCCGACAACGTCTCGGTCGTATCGTTGGTCGCGATACCAAAAATTTGTCGTTCAATCAGATACGTTGTGCTACATTAGAGACACTTTCGGAAAATTTAAGTGACGGTACTATAGCACCGATGTTTTTCTACGCACTTGGAGGCATACCCCTTATGATGGCGTATAAGATGATAAATACGCTCGACTCGATGATTGGTTACAAAAACGACCGATACAGGGAGTTTGGTTGGTTTGCCGCACGCATCCTCGACGACGGTGCCAATTTTATCCCTTCGCGCCTTACAGCGTTGCTGATGGTACTGTTGCCACCTTCGGCAAACGGATTGCGATTCGTACACAGATATGGCAGGTCTCATACCAGCCCAAATTCGGGCTATCCGGAGGCAGCTTTGGCAGGCATACTCAACTGCCGTTTTGGTGGGGCAAATCTCTATGGCAATCGACTCGTCGAAAAGCCATATATCGGCTACAACGACCGTGAACTGCACCATACCGATATTATTAAGGCAATCCGTATCAATATTACTACGACGGTAGCAATGGCGATAATTATTGTGGTGTTGAGTGTAATGTGTTGTAACTTCAATTAAAAAATATATTATCTTTGCATTCGTATTGGTGATTTCATATTCTCTATTCGAGTTATGAGATTGAAAAGGGAATCCGGTGCAAATCCGGAGCTGTATCCCCGGCTGTAAGTTCGTTATGGTGATTTTGCCCTACAAATATCACTTTCTCAAAAACACCAAGAGAAGGGAAGATTCGCAAAGTCATGAACAAGCCAGAAGACCTGCCATTTATAAGTAGTATTTATTCAGAGGGAAATAATGATTTTGGATAAATAAGAAAACAGATTTTTTTTAATATTTGTATGAATATAATTGTTTTAATTAAAAATTCGGTCGTG
>JBGXXV010000120.1:0-4202 GCA_041814825.1 Bacteroidota bacterium
AAAAAAGTTCAAGGCTGACGTTCCGAGCCGACCCACTATGTGCTTGCTCGCTAAACGAAAGAACTCGCTTCGCTCAAACAGACTTTCGTTCTTCACGCTCGCCTCGCACAGTGGGACACCCGTCTGCGACCACTAATGCCATTATTTGTTGTTGAAACGTTTACCGTTTTTGTTTAAACGACAAAACGCTCAAAACAGACAGCGGCGTTAGCAGTAGACTCGGGGCAACCCACAGGACGAAGGGACCGTCAAGAACGATATCCGATTCATTCGCACGGATAAGGTTTTGATTTTAGAACAACGATTTGAGCGAATGAATATATATATCGTTTAGCTCACAAGTCCGATGTGGGTCGAGCCGAAAGCGTGCCGCAATTCTTTTTTTGCTAACTTTTTATTCTTTATAAGAAAAAAAGTTAGTCGGGGTTTGGGGCGGATAGCCCCAACCTAAACCAGAAAAAAACGAGATTGGAGCTTTGGTACGATTGATAATATATCGGACAGCAATGATTTTTTATCGGACATCAATAAAAAAAGAATAGATGTTGATTCGTATATATCAAAAAGTTTCGGACGACTAAATAATAATGTCATCCAAAACTTTTTAATGTTTATTTCTTTTTTAGGTTTTATTCGATATATAGTTAATCTCTCAATTCGTACCGCGACTCGGTGTATGTATCAAGTACATCTACCAATGTATTGTCTTTTAGACGACGTACTTTATACGAGACAGGTACACTGGTCTCGGTAAGTGTTTCGGCAGTAGGCATTTGTACAAAATTCACAAACCCTTCATAGCTGGTTACCTTGTTAGCCAACTCCACAGGACCACCATATATTTTGACCTTTACCTTATTTTCTTTGAAAAGCTTACGAAGTTTTTCGGCATAGCTCACATATTCAGCTCCTGTAGTGTAACGTGTCGCCACCGATATGGCAGCTTGTATCATTTGCGAAGTTTCAGAAGCACTCTGAGAGGTTTTCACAAGCATATATCCCGTACGACCATACTCTACACTACTGATATACAGAGGCTCATATTCGCCCATACCACTTACATTTAGGTCACCTTTAATCCATTGCGAGTAGTGTTTGGGGTCTATGGTAGCATTATATAAATGCTGACGGAGCGCTACCATTATATACTTCTCTTGCGAACTGCTGTTTTGGCTCTGTTGGTAATCAAAATCCGTTCTGTTAATACCGCTTATAAGAGCCGCAGAGGCGTGTATTTTTAGAACCTGCTTCATACTCTCTTCGGTAGTGATTTCGTGGCTTTCGACACTCCATATAGCAGGCACATAAGTATAATCCATATTGTCTTTTTGTCGAGCTAACAAATCATTCATTGCCGATCTTACATCTCTAAATTGGGGTTTTATTGTCGTAGAAACCTCTATATCTCCTTTAAAAGACATAGATAGAGTTACCGGCTCAAAATCGTTCTCTAATACCAAAGGGTCGTATTGAGCTTTAAGGAACGAATCGCCTCTGATAATACTACCCGGATATATTATATTACCGTCGTTGTCTTTTACTACCGACATCGGCGATATCAGATATTGTTTCTCTACGGTAACCAAATATTCGTTTCGGTTTGTACCTGTAGTGGGGTCAGGCAACACTCGCCCTGTTTTAACAGCCGATATTTCTTTACTTTCCTCCTGATTATAAACCACAGGTTTTAAATCTTCTATAGACCTTAGTCCATTTCCTCTATCTTTGCAAGATACCAATCCTACTACTACTCCGAGTAGTACCCATAAACTTTTTGTTAGTTTTTTCATTGCTAAAAAAATATTTATTTGTTAATAATTTATTATCTGAATTAATATACTGTTATATTTTTATATTCAATTTTATTTTTGGTTCCATCATTAAAGTACTGTGTTATAATAATGGTTACGGTTTTAGGATAATCTTCTAATTTTGGTATTGCCCACGTTTTTGTTACCTCATCTCTAAATTCATACCATTCGTTTTCTATAAAATCGCCTTGTTTGTGTTGTCCGTCGTAATAAGTTGCATATTCGTGTCTTCGAACACTTCCTTTGTTTTGTAGATAGTCGTCGTACTTTCTGTCTCCATCGGAGATTTTGAACTTAAATGCACGATGCCATACCCCCCATCCTGTCTGCCAAGTAGGAAAGTCAAAGTCAATTTTTACTACATTGAATATTAATTCATAAGATACAATATCTCCAATGATTTTTTTTTGTACGGTATCATATTTTTGCAATTCAAAATTCAACTTAAATGTACCCGCAACATTTGGTGTAATTATAAATTCGGTTGCTCGCCTTATGTCTTTTATCTCTATATTATCGACCTCTTTGTTATGCACTCTCAAAGTGTAATCTTTTGATAAAATTTGATGTTTGGCAGCATCACTTCCAACAGGTTTAAACTTATAGACAATATTTTCTTCGGGCTTATTATCGGTTATTTCGATATCGAAAGCGATATTGTCGCCGGTTTTAATGTTAGCTACTCTATTTTTGTATTTAAAACTTACAGAAAAAGCCAAATCATCTTTTTGTTCTTCGTTATCTGTATTGTTAGTGGTGTTGTTTGGATTTTCGCACGACCACATCGTAAATACTACTGCCAATGCAACCAAAACCATTACTTTTTTCTTATTCATTTTTTTATTTTTATTAATGAAAAAACTATTGACTATACTCTAAGACGTTAAAACCATTCAAAATGTTGCAATATAGTTTATATTTTTTGCGAATTAATTCATAACACACTGTTATTTACAGCATTATCTTGATATTTTTTATTACGCTATTACCTAATCGTTTGATTTTATTCTTTTCTCCAAACAAAACATATCGCTTCTCTTTGGCAGGTTTCTGATTATTTGTATATGTTTTCCATTATTTTATCAATAACAGTGCATTAAAGAGCCTAATTATTTTTTTACAGAACTTACAGATGGCGCCTCTATTTCGGATTTTCACCGAATCCTCTTTTTAACCCCCAATTACGAATTGAACCATTTGCTTGATAAAAAATCAAATTCAAAAAACTTTTAACTCATTATAAAATAAAAACTTATTCAATTATTCCGTAAAAGCATATATTCCAATAGATTACAAATATATTTAAAATTGATTTATACCGAAAAAAAATAACTCAATGCGTAATTGGGGGTTAAAAAAAATGACACAAAAAATACTACCTTTTTATACAAAGGTAGTATTTGGTATTATACTCTATATCACTAAAATCTGTATCCTGCAACGAAGTTTAGCACTCCTTTGTGACCGAATCCTATCTCCGCTCCTATATAAAAATCTTTGCCGTAATTGATGCCAAATGCTGTCAATTGTCCGAAAAAGCTTAGTGAAGAACCACTACTAACATTACCGGTAGAATATGTTGTTTTTCCAAAGGCAAAACTCATACCTGCCTGTAACCCCGAATACATCTGCAACCAATCTTTGTTGCAGTAAGAGAATTTTACAGAAGGTATGATAGCAAACTCATTGGCTTTTGTCTCACTATAATACAGTACATTATTGTCTTTACCTGTCGCTCTTTGAGACAAATTATAATAGGCTACAGATACCCCATACCACCATTTGGTGTTGATTTGCCTATGGTGAGTAATAGCAAGAACAGGTGATAGTGCTCTTTGGATACTTGTAGTATCTCCCATGATATTACTATACTTGTATATATTACTTATAGGCAATAGATTTTGGGCTTCACCTATTTCTATTTGTATTTCTCTTTGGGGTAGATTAGCACCTTCTTGCGCAAAAGCATTATACGCAGTTGCCAGAATAACGATCAATAAAAAAACTTTTTTCATAATTATTGGTATATTTATATTTGATTAATATTCATTTAAATAAGCTCCATTTTCTACATTTAGGCTTATACTCCAATCTATTATTCTAATACAACCTTTTGTAAAGTTGGGCACACTACCTCAACATTGTCATTTTGGGGTGTAAAAAAACCTTCTTTACTACAACTTGCTAATGCAAGTACAGCCGCGAATAATAATACTTTTTTAAACATAAACATTTATTTTTTAATTAAACAATTATATTCATACAAATATTAAAAAAAAATCTGTTTTCTTATTTATCCAAAATCATTATTTCCCTCTGAATAAATACTACTTATAAATGGCAGGTCTTCTGGCTTGTTCATGATTTTGCGAATCTTCCCTTCTCTTGGTG
>JBGXXV010000121.1:0-30378 GCA_041814825.1 Bacteroidota bacterium
GTCGGCTCGGAACGTCAGCCTTGACCTTCTTTTGCATACTTTTCTTGTGTCAAGACAAGAAAAGTATGTCGGGGTCCGGGGCAGACAGCCCCAATGAAATGGTAAAACATTCCGATAGCCTCACGTCTTTTCTAATGCGGAATACGGAGGAAACCTCATAATAACCCGATAAACAAACTCACAAGATAAGCCCCTTTCACAACAAAAGCATATATCCGGTTGCTTATTAATATATTACAGATTGATGTCGTTTTTTATCGGATGGCAATGAAAAGTAATAAGCTGTAAACGGTAGCCGAACAACAGACCTCTTACTCCAAAACCAAATCCTTTTTCGGATAGAAATAGCAATCCCGACAGCCAACCGCTTAACTTTTTACTTCAATCTATATTTATCGTCGCTATCAATTTCGTTCATCATTGAGAGATAACTCAAATATCTCGATTCGGCAATCTTTCCTCCCTCGACTGCCGACAGTACGGCACATTCGGGCTCGTGAATGTGTCGGCAATCAGGGTATCGGCAGTTTTTGCCTGTGGCGAATATCTCCACAAAATAGTGCGATATTTCGTTTTTATCCATATCCACAATCCCAAATCCCTTTATACCGGGCGTATCTATCAGATATGAGTTGTTGGGAAGGCAATATATTTCCGAAAAAGTAGTGGTATGCATACCTTTTTGGTGATATGCGGATATTTCTGCTGTTTTTGCCCTGTTTTCGCCCGATATGGCATTAATCAACGTAGATTTGCCCACTCCCGAATTGCCCGAAAGCAAAGCTATTTTACCGCTTATTTGGGAAATTAGCGTATCGAGTCCTTCGTTTTGGGTAGCAACGGCTTTTATACAAACATACCCTATACTTTCGTAAAGATTTACAAAAGAGTCAAGAGTTACTTTATGTTCATTGTTTAGAAGGTCTGTTTTGTTGAAAACCAAAATCGTTTTTATGCCATAAGCCTCTGCCGAAGCTATAAAACGATCGATAAACACAAGCGAAGTCTCGGGATTTTTTACTGTCGCCACAAGTACGGCAATATCTATATTTGCTGCAATAATATGTATCTGTCGCGACAGATTGACGGGGCGGCGTGCTATTTGATTTCTACGGGGCAGTATTTCGGATATAAAATTATTGTCATCGACCTCTACCCTGTCGCCTACCACAACAGGATTTGTGCTTTTGATGCCCCGAATACGGAAATTGCCTTTTATTTTGCACATTTTTAGGGAACCGTCAGCAAACTGCACCCAAATATCGTTTCCCGTATTTTTTATCACCAATCCCTGCATACGAATGTTTCTATTATCTGTTTCGTTCGTTGCTGTCTATCCAGATAGTAACAGGTCCGTCGTTGATTAAACTTATCTGCATATCTGCACCGAATACGCCTGTTTGTATCTTTTTGCCAAGAAGCAGCGACACGGCAGAGCAGAACTTTTCGTACAAAGGTACGGCTATATCAGGCTTGGCTGCATTAATATACGAAGGACGATTGCCCTTGCGGGTTTGGGCATAGAGGGTAAATTGGCTTACAATCAGTATATCGGCATCGATATCGGTAGCAGCCAGATTCATCACTCCGTTGCGGTCGTCAAATATACGCAACTTTACAAGTTTAGAAGACAGATATTCGATGTCGCTATCCGTATCACTGTCGGTAATACCTACCAATACAAGTAGTCCGTGGTCTATTTCTGCCGTAGCTGTGCCTTCTATTACCACTGTTGCCCGCTTTACTCGTTGTATCAGAAGTCTCATATTCCAAAATCGTATCGCTTTGCATTTTCTATCTACTTCGACAGTTCAAGCATTCGCTCGATAGGTTTTACCGCCTTTTTTCGGAGTTCTTCATCGACTAATATTTCGGGTTGCTCGTACAGTAGGCACTTGTAAACTTTTTCCAATGTGTTGAGCCGCATATATTTGCAGTCGTTGCAGCCACAGGTGCTATCGACGGGAGGTACCGGAATAAATATCTTGTCGGGATTGAGTTTCTGCATCTGATGTATAATGCCGCTTTCGGTAGCTACCAAAAATTCGGTACTATCACTATCGGTGGCATAATTCAACAACGCCTGAGTCGAACCGATAAAGTCAGCCAACATCAGAACTACATTTTTGCACTCCGGGTGTGCCAATACTTTGGCTTTTGGGTGAGATTTTTTAAGTTCGACAAGACTCTCTACCGAAAACTGCTCATGTACATGGCAAGCGCCGTCCCAAAGAAGCATATTGCGTCCCGTAACGCTATTGATATAGTTGCCCAAATTTCTATCGGGAGCAAATATTATTTTGGCATCTTGCGGTAGAGTATCAATTATTTTTTTTGCATTGGTAGATGTTACCACAATATCGGTATGAGCCTTCACTGCGGCGGTTGTATTTACATACGATATTACCGTATGGTCGGGGTGTGATTTGACGAAGCATTCAAATTCGTCTGCCGGACAAGAATCTGCCAGCGAACAACCCGCCTCTATATCAGGGACAAGCACTTTTTTGCTCGGAGACAATATCTTTGCCGTCTCGCCCATAAAATGTACTCCGCAAAGTACAATAATATCGGCATCGGTTTTAGCCGCATATTGAGCCAAAGCCAAACTGTCGCCTACCATATCGGCTATATCCTGAATATCGCCTGTCTGATAGTAGTGAGCCATTATAACGGCATTTTTCTCTTTTCTCAGTTGGTCTATTTTAGTAATTAGTTCGTTGGTATTCATAGTCTTATTGTTTTATTAAACTGATAAACTCCTCTCTTGTCTTCTGTACCTTGAATATACCGGTAAAGTCCGATGTGGTAGTAACGGAATGTTGCTTTTGGACACCGCGCATCTGCATACATAGATGTTGTGCTTCGATTACTACCATTACCCCCATTGGGTTGAGCGTGTTTTGGATACACTCTTTTATCTGACTTGTAAGGCGTTCTTGCAGTTGGAGACGGTGTGCAAAAATATCCACCACTCTTGCTATTTTACTCAGCCCTGTTACCGTGCCGTCGGGTATGTATGCCACATGAGCCTTGCCGAAAAATGGCAACATGTGATGTTCGCACATCGAAAAAAACTCTATATCTTTGACTATTACCATCTGCCGATAATCTTCATGAAAGCGTGCCGAAAGCAAAACTTCGGCAGGGTCTTGTTTGTAGCCCGACATCAAAAACTGCATTGCTTTGGCTACACGGCGTGGTGTCTTCAACAACCCCTCTCTCTCGACATCTTCGCCCAAAGTGGCGATGATCTCCGTATAATGGTCGGACAATTTTTGAGTTACACCCTCTGTAAGGTCGTTAAAAACGAATTCTTTTTCCATTTCACAGTCAATCTAATTTATTAATAATATTATTGCAAAGATACTAATTTTACATTTAGCAATATCATTATTGCAGATTAATCCATATTATCGATTTCATTTATTTCCGACAGGCAAATATACGGCTTTTTTGGTGCTGAAATACTCTTCTTCGAAAAAATCGCTTATATCATATATACTGACTATATTGCGATACGGCTGTATCTCCGATTGCAGTTCGCCACCTTTGAGGCATATAATACCGTTGGGCAGTGCATTTTTTTGCTCTTTGGCAATATTCTTGCTCGACACCTTGACCAAGTCGCTCAAAGGCATCACAGCCCGCGACACAACAAATTCAAATCTACCCTTCTCCTCTTCCATTCGTTTATGAGCAAAAGTACAATTGATAAGCCCGATGGCAGAAGCTACCTCGGTGGCTACTTTTATTTTTTTTCCTACCGAATCAAGCAAATGAAATCGGCTATCGGGAAACATTATAGCCAAGGGAATACCGGGGAAACCTCCGCCCGTACCCACATCTATAACACAGGTATCGGGTTTGAATTTGATTACTTTGCATATTGCCAAAGAATGCAGAATATGATGTAAATACAGATTGCCAATATCTTTACGAGAAATAACGTTGATTTTGGCATTCCATTCAGCATATAAATCCGACAAGGCAGCAAACTGTCGGGTCTGCTGCTCTGTCAGATTAGGGAAATACTTGATTAATTCTCTCATTAATTACTCTTTTTGGCTCTGATACGATGACGGATTTTGACAATGATTATCGCTGCCACAATGGCAATAATTATAGCAGCCCACAATTTGACAATAGCCAACAATATCCACAAAATAATGTCCCAGCCCACTTTGAGTGCATCTAAAAGTTTGTTGCCGAAATTTTTGGTAGGCTCATAGTAATTAATCTGTAAAGTGCTGTATTTTACAGAGTTGTTGAGATAGCGTAACCGCCCCTCAATACTCTCAATATCGGCTCTGAGTACTCCAATCTCTTTCTCTATCGACAAGATTTCTTCTACCTTTGTGGCTTTTTTCAGCAAATCAAGGTAGCGAGTCTCAAGCTCTTTTTTAGTTTTCAGCCGAGCCTCTATGTCTATATACTCTTCGGTAACATCGTTGGCAGAGATGTATTTTTCGTCTATATGTTTGCCACTTTTGGCGATACTGTCGAGCATCCGGTCGAAATACTGAGCCGGGATACGCACCGAAAGCGAGTAGTGTGTCTGTCCGTCGTAAGTACTGCTGTTTTCGGAAACTATCCAACCATCAAACTGTTTCACATATTTATATATCAACGACTTGGTTTTGTCGGCATCGGTCGTCTGAACAGTAATATTACCGCTTTTAATTATTTTTTGCTCAATGGAAATATCGTCGCTACCGACATTTGCATCAGTCTCATCATATTCGGCAGATGCTACTTCTGTTTGAGCTTCCCGCATCATTCCATATTCTTCGGATTTGCCGTGGCAAGCCACAAAAATAATGGTGAGCAGAGATAGATAAAATATCTTTTTCATAATCAAAATGATTTTAATTCATCTATTTTGTTTTTTTCGACAAAATATCTTCTATATCATTTACATGAAGGTTGCGTCCTACAATTTTGCCTTCCTTATCTATAAGTATTGTACTTGGAATAAAGCTAACGGCATACAATTTGGCAGGATAGCTATCCCATTGTTTGAGGTCCGATACATTCGTCCATTCAAGTTGAAACTTATTAATGGCACCGACCCACTCATCTCTCTTGCTGTCGAGTGAGACTCCGATAATATCGAATTTTTTCCCTTTATACTTATCGTACAGAGCTTTTAGCGACGGCAACGATTTGATGCATGGACCGCACCACGATGCCCAAAAATCGATGAGCAGATAGTCTGTTTTGCCTACCATTTCGCTAAGTTTTATCTCTTTGCCGTTGATGTCGGCAGCGGCGAAGTCGATAAACGGCTGTCCTACTGCACTCTTTTTTTCTTGCTCAATGTTTGATATTATTTTTGCTATTTTCTCTTCTTGTTTGAAACGATCGTCGAGCGCCGATATTACATCTTCACGTTGCTCTATCGACATACCCCAGTATGATGACAGAAAAGCTAATTTCCCAACAAGATTTTTGGCATTCTCCTTGGCAAATTTATAGCCGAGCTCAACATACTCTTTTTCTATCTCAGCTGCCGCTTTTTCTGATATCTTCAAGGCATTTTCGTACTTTTTGTCGAGAGCTTTGTTTAGTGTCAAAAAGTCGGAAAAAATATTGTTGAGTGGTGTGCCGGTAACATTTACTTCGCCATTTTTGTCGATAGATACAGCTAATTCACCATTCTCATAAATAAATCGACGTTCGAGCTGTTCGCCATTACTGTTTTTAACTATTAATCCCGCTATTTTAGGAGTATCAACCATACATTTAAAGGTAAATTTACCTTTTTTAATCTCTGTACTGTCAAAAGGGGTTGTAGCGTTATCTGTAAGATATACCTTCTGTCCGTCGAAATCCGATGTTTCGACCGTACCTTTAATTGTCAAATTGGTTTTGCTGCCACAAGCCAATACCGTTAGGGCAAGGGCGATGATTAAACTGATTTTTTTCATATTCTTCTTATTTTTTTGTTATTAATATATTGTGTTTTTGGATTTTAGATTGTTCAAAGTTAATTTTTACCTTTCATTACAGCCAATGGCACTATCATCTCTTCCAAAGAGATACCTCCATGTTGGAACGAATCTTTGAAATATGTCGCATAATAGTTGTAGTTGTTCGGATAAGCCATAAAGTTTCGGTTTTTTGCAAAAATATAGGTAGAACTCACATTGGGGCTGGGCAAAAATGCTTTTTGGGGGTTGGTTACATCAAACACTTCATTTTTGTTATAATTGAGAGCTTTACCTACCTTATAACGAAGGTTGGTTGTAGTATTTTTGTCTCCAATAACCTTGATAGGTTTATTTACACATACCGTACCGTGGTCTGTTGTTACAATTACCTTATAATCGGTCGAAGCCAAGTCTTTAAACAATTGCAGTGTAGGCGAATATTTAAACCAATTCACCGACAAAGCCCTGTAAGCAGTTTCGCTCCTCGCTATCTCTTTTATGACTTTCATCTCCGTACGTGAATGAGACAACATATCAATAAAGTTAAGTACACATACATTCAGTTGATTGTCTTTGAGTTGAGGCAGCTTTTCGATTAGTTTTTCGCCGTCTTGCGAACTATTTATTTTATGATACGAGAAGTTTATGTTTTTTCTATAACGTTTTAATAACAAGTCGATTAGGTTTTCTTCATAAAGGTTTTTCCCCTCTTCTTCGGTATCATCTACCCAATACTGCGGATACATCTCTTTTATCTGCAACGGCATAAGCCCCGACATCAAGGCATTTCGAGCGTATTGTGTGGTGGTAGGCAATATCGAATAATATAACATCTCTTTTTCTATCGCAAAAAACTCTTCGATAAGCTGTTGTACCATTTTCCACTGGTCATAACGAAAGTTGTCTATAACAATCAGAAATACTTTTTCGCCATTGTCCAAAAACGGGAAAACCTGTGTCTTAAATATATCGGGCGACATCAATGGGCGACTTTCGGGAGAGGCAAACCAATTCAGGTAGTTTTTCGATATATATTTTGAGAAAGCAAAATTTGCCTCCTCTTTTTGCGACATAAGTATGTTGTAAAGCTCATTTTGAGTCTCGTCCAGACGCAAATCCCAAAAAGTAAGCTGACGATACAGTTCGAAAAAATCTTGGTCTGAGACTGCATTGGATATTTGGTTGTTGATTTGTAAAAATTCGTTGCTGTATTCAGATGTGGTTTGCTCCTTTACAATGGTACTTTTGTGTAAATATTTTTTGAGAGCAAGTAAAATCTGACTTGGATTTACGGGCTTGGTCAAAAAATCGGCTATCTGTTTGCCTATTGCCAAATCCATTATATTTTCGGCTTCATTTTTTGTAATCATTACAATAGGCAAATTAGGCTTGGTCTGTTTAATTTGAGAAAGAGTCTCCAATCCCGAAAGACCTGGCATATTTTCGTCCAAAAATACAATATCAAAATTCTGCGAATTTATCAATTCCAAAGCATCTATTCCGTTGGTAGCTTTTTCTATTTCATAACCCTTATCTGCCAAAAATATAAAATATGAACTTAATAAATCAATTTCATCATCAACCCAAAGTATTCTCCCTTGTTTTTCCATTACTTATAATTAATATTTTTATGTTTTGTATATCGAAAAAAATGTAGTTCGTTCGGCAAAGTTACAATTTTTTTTTACTAATAGTGGCTAAAAAACAAATTCTTATGTTTTTTACATTTCCGTCACAAATACGAATATTATAATCGCCAAAACGACAAGTACAAGTTTTCAAAACGACAAGTACAAGTTTCCCCTGGAAGGCAATCAAAAAAAAGAAGACAGGCTACAATTACCTGCTGTCTTTTTTTAAGTTCACGAGCCACCAACGCCGTAGTACCCGCTCCCATAAATGGGTCGATAACAACGCCACCAACAGGACAGCCGGCTAATAAGCACGGCTTTATTATGTAGTGAGGATAGGTGGCAAAGTGTGCCTCTTTGAGCGGTTTGGTTGGCACTCTCCAAACATCACGCTTGCGACTAATATACTTCCCGTCTATTACTTTCCAACACATCGCCCACAGTGTATTTTGTTAAGTTCACGTTCCAACGCTATTTAAGCAACATTTAAATGGTGTTGGAACGTGAGCAGGGGCGTATGTTTTTCGGGAGGTGAGAGTCCCGTTAAGAATGGCGGGGGCTTTTTTTATGCCCCAAGTCGTACTATATTGTAATTTTTATCTCGAGCTATTTTCAACTCTTCTTCCGTAACGGCTTTTAAAACATTTGCCTCAAAGGCAATATTTTTAGCCGACTTGCCCGTATGAACGGCAAGTTTGGTAAACATAGACACAACACTCTCTTTCGATATGTTTGGACACCCGACAAACGATATGCTCGGCACCGTCCAATTATCGGGAACATTAATTGTTGTCAGTGCAGGGCAATTATACACCGAACCGTCAACAGTAGAGTAATCCCATGTGTTGATATTCTTTCCAAATGTCAAGGTAGTGAGACCGTCCATATTAGCTAACGATTTCTTTTTTAACAACACTACATTTGCCAAATTCAATTCCGTCAAACTAACACAGTTATTAAAGGCATATTCGTGTATTTGAGTAGCATTAATGGAGACGCTTTTAAGACTCACACAATCCTCAAACGCCCCACGCCCTACTATCATCGCTCCGCCTGCCTTTACTGTGTGTAGTTTACGCTTGCCGGCAAAAAAGTAAGAGGGAATGAGTTTTAATGAACTCACATCTACCTCTTCCAAAGCTACACAATCAAGGAACAGGTTGCCTACATTCTCGTTGATTTCGTACATCATCGGCAGGCTTACTTTTTTTAGCCCTGTACAGCCGAACAATCTATTGTACGAGTGGTTCCAGACTGTCTGTTGCATAGGCAGGTTCAACTCTTCGAGAGCGGTGCAACCTGCCACGGCGTTGAAGCCGAAGCCGGTGCAGTTAGGGAGTTCGAGCTTCGTCAAGCGAGTGCAATTCTGAAACGCCCAATAACTCACACTCGTAACAGTCGGCAAATACACCTCTATCAGACTTTTACAATTAGCAAAGGCATAGCTCTTTATGGTAGCCACATTAGGCAATAGAGTATTGTGTTCTTCGGAGGCTCCCGGTTTGTTCACATAATACAGCTGTGTTTCGGAAAAAGCGGCAGTTTCAATACTATTAGCCATATTAAACGAGCCTCTTGTGTAGTTAGAGCCTTTAAAAAGACTATTTGAGACGGTCGTTATGTTATTCAGCCTCGCCGTCTCTATCGGCTTAAAGGCAAATGTACTCGCACCAATAGTGCTTACATCGCTTTCGTAGCTTTCTACATAGTTGAGTTGCCGAAAACCATCATCGCCGAAAAATACTTCGCCTTGTGCAGGAGATATTGCCTTGGCGCTATCGGTTGTTATCGAAGCAGCGTAATCTAATATCGACTTTAAGGCGAGGTAAACTCTTTCGCGGGTATTACCTCCAACGGCTACCTCATCTCTTATCTCCTGTAGCAGGATTTCTATTGTATTATAATCCATTAAAATATATTAAATGTTAAATTTATATGAGCTGTTACATTACCAATAATAGAGGATTGGCTGGTAAATGCTCGCGATAATCTTATGCTCAAATCACCCTGTCTGTTTATTTTTACTGTTCCTATATAATCCGTAAAATTATTTTCGGTTTCATCGTGAAGCAGTGGTCTTTCCACCACACACGCGGCAGCCAAATCACGTGTGCCGTCAGGCAAACTGATATTTTGGTGTTGAAATATATTGCCAAGCGAAACCCATCGGTCGAGCGACGTGCGAAAAGGTATTTCCGCTACACCTCTAAGGTTAATATTGCCGAGTGTCTGAGTTACGCTTATCGAAGCATTTACCTCCGTTGTTCTATAAACCACCTTCCAATTTGCGAACCAATTGTCAAGCCTCTTTGTGTTTCGATAATTTTTAAAAAGAGCTCCTGCAAGTCCTGGGTTTTCTTTCGCTACAATATAAGCACTGGTCACACCGTAGGCCGGGAGCTCTTCGCCATTATAGTAGGTAGCCGTTATCGACTCCTCTCTATAACCTATCCAGATATGATCGTCAGGAACATTACGGTCAAATATTTGCTCTTCCGCATAAAGCAACATTCCGAATGCCCATATATATCCAGATTTAATCTTTGTGGTTGGATTGGTTCCTCCGGTACGATCTATTTCCAAGCCGCTCAATATTGTCGCCTGGTCGCCAAACAACCCTTTGCACAGACTGACCAATGCCTCTCTGTTTTCGTCCACAACTCTCATAAATTGTTCGTCTGCCGGAAACCCTTTAGCGGCGTTGTCAAAAATTATTTTTCTCATAATCTATCTATTTGTAATTGTATAATTTATTGATGCTAATTTATATCTGTTTATCAACGCCCTCATTTTGTCGTCGGGCTTTATATCTTCGGGTAGCACCACAGTAAAGCCCATAGCCGAAGAGTAGCGTGTATCATCGACAAACCACGCTCTGCCAAAATAAAACTTCTGATACGATGGGTCTGCGGCTCTAAAAAAGTAATACCCTTGCACTGTCCTTACTTCCTCGATATATATACGTCGCCGTATGCTATCAAACTCGTCGTTGAGCATACGCTCAAGGCTCCACACCTGCGGAGTAACCGCCAAATCGTACTTCATACCACTGTACCATAACTCTAAGGTCTCTTTCAGCTTATTAAGAGACATACCTACTGCATGCAGGAACGCTTTTAGTATCCCTCTACAAATCCTTACCGGAGAGGCGTCTCTTACCACCTTTCTAAAATCTGTCATAGCCATATGGTGTTAGTTGAATGTTTGAATTATCTCTGTCCAGAGCCATATATCCTGCCTTTGGCAGATATGTGCTGACTATCTCGGTAGCAGGATTAGCACCATAGCTCGCCTGCGAAGATATTATCTCCGCTACCTTTACGCCGTCAACCTTTTGGATAGCGTCTATCAAAGCCATGTTTGAATAAACACCGTCGAAAGGCATACTCTCCAAATAAGATGATATAACACGCTCTATATCGGCAGATGTTATACTTTTCAAAGGGTCGTAATGCACGAGGAGCGAGCAACTAAATTTATCGGCGTCTCCGCTCGACAACAGCACACGTACCCCCGCATCCTTGATTCTTCTAACATACTCTTCTACCTTTACCAAATTCTCTGTTGCGATTCGGCTCGGTTTGCCGTCGTTTTGTGCGGCTATTTTTGCATGCAAAATGCCGTTTCGCTCTGTTATAGAGCAATAGCGAACGATTTGGCCGGCTTCATCTATTGAGGCATACTCGCCGCTGTCTGCCGGCAGTGTATGGTTGAGTTGGAATGCTTTGATTTTCTCCGCATACCAGATAAGTGTATGCGGACGAAGGCGTGAAAACCTCGCTTCGAGGTCGGCGAACCTGTCGCCCATTATCTTCTCCAACAGCATCATACCGTATGCCTGAGCATAAAACAGAAGGCTCTCAATGCTCACCGCCGAGAACTGCTCATCGAACGTCTTAGAGGTGTCAATACCGTATCTATCAATAACGGCAGGTTGGCGTAGCCACTCGTCTGTAATTATTTTTTTCCACTCTTTTGTTGTCATATCATTCAAAAGTAAAATCAAATGTGTAATCAAATATTTTAATATCGTTATCCTCGTCGGTTATTACTGTGGCCGGTTTAATGCCTCGCTTCGAGTAGTAGTCAAAGACCTGTCTGTTTACAACACCACCGCTGTATTTTATCTCTTGCCCCACCACAGGCATATCCGATACCGACAAGCCATTTTCTTTGGCTATCTCGTAAGCCATATCAGCATCGCCAGTTAGTATGAGGGCGATGTCGAGCCAAGTCTGTCGTACAAGTGCTTTCATTTCCAAACAAAACGAATTATAAATTTTAAACTAAAAAATATTACCACAAGCCAAGCCAATACTCCCGACCATATCAGCAACCATTGCCACCACGACAAGTCGACACTCTCGACCGTCTTTTCTTTTGCCGTTAAATCGGCTTTAAGCGAGGTTAATCGAATGGCGAATATGCTATCGACCTGCTCCGCCGATAAACCAATATATACCGCTTTGTCGTCTGTTTTAGCCGACTCCTTACCGCCTGTTCTGTTGGTGGTTTGTTTAATACTACTTATCAGCCTGCCGAGACTATCATAACGTTGCTCCTCGTAGTCTATCTGTTCGTTGAGCCACTCAGCCATAGTCTCACGCAGTTCGGATACGGAACGCATAACGAGGTCGATTTTTTGACCGGTAACTTGTGTTATGCTATCAACGTGCGAGGTATTGCTCTTGTAAATTGTATCGGTTTTAGTTACTCGCTTTGTTGGGGTACATCCGCACAACATTAATACCAAAACAGTAAACAATGCTGTTAGGGCACACATTACAATCTCGACCTGTTTTGTCCATAAAAATTTTTTTACTCTTTTCATGCCTTTTTTGTTATAGTTTTTACGTTTTCCAATCGAGCATTAAGCACCTCTATCTCTTTGCTCATTTTTGTATTCTCTCCCAACAAACGCTGAACGTCCAACCTCAAAGACAAGTTCTCTGCACGTAAGCCTACTATCTCGTTATAAAGGTCTGAGTTCCGTTGTGCAAGCAAGTCGATACTTGCCTGCATCTCTTGCAGGAAGTCGTTTTTCGACTTCTTACGCCCGGCAAGCCACGACACCACCCCCGATATAGGAGCTATTATATAACCTATTATAGCTATCCAATCCATATTTTACAAGTTTTTATATTCCGTTTTGGCATCGAACGAGGGGCAAGCCTTGCGAGCAAAGTCTCTATGCCCATATACTACTGCCTTGGGATAACGCTTTTTGAGTTCTCGGAGTAGTTGAAGTAACGCCGCCTTTTGTGGCGGGGTACGCGTGTCTTTGGGCTTATTGCCACTATCGACACCACCGACATAACACACTCCTACACTGCAATGATTCTGCCCGACGGTGTGTGCCCCGATAGCACGCTCGTCTCTGCCGCGTTCGACAGTACCGTCGAGGTGTACAATATAGTGATAGCCTACGCCTGCGTATCCCGCCTTGCGGTGCCATCGGTCTATCTCCTGCAAGGTTACCTCTCGCCCTTCGGGCGTAGCGGTGCAGTGAATTATGATTTTGTCGGTTTTAAGTCTGGTTGCCATATCGGTTGTTGTTTTTTGTTTCAAAATTATACTACGTATAATGGGCGGTGAAATACTACTGCCACTTTGGCGGTGTTATCTTAAAAATGCCCTTATCGTCCGAACGCTCATCGTATTGAGTAGTAAATTTCAATATTCTGACACGAATGCCTTTATCATTGTGATTGGAGGTAGTTGCACGCTCTATCATAAGAGGTTGTGCATAGCCATCATCGGGCTGCCAACCGTGTAGAGCCTTTGTAAGTTCGTGCTCTATTTCAAAATACTGCATTGCATCGTTTTTTATTTCATTAGGTGCTGTATCGTGGCTTTGTGAAAACACGGCTACCAGCAAGCGAACCGACACTTCCACCTTTACTGTCGTGCCACCAAGTGCTATATGTTCATAGTCGGCACTTGGGAAGTCTATGAGTACGGCAGGGAAATCGATACTTGGCCGCCAAGTACTACTGCTATCCTGACCATAGTCCTGTTCTATCCATCTTATCCCTGCTACCGCCGTTTTAATACGATTTTGCAAGTCGAGGTAATATGTCGCAAAAAAACTTTCCATACTTATATTATTTATAATCAACATCCAACTCAATCTCCGACACTCCAATCCTCAAAGAGCTTATATACAAACCCTCATCAAAAAATTCGCGACGTATTTCTCGCACCAACCTTTCGGGACTATGGTCTTCGGCAAAATTATCTATACCCACACCCTTCAAAGGCTTTTCTTTGATTTCGCCCTTGTGTACTTCAATTATCAATTTTGCATTTTGCGTTGCAATGTCGCCTATTACCATACGCCGACTGCCACTGTCTAATAAGATATCACCTGTATCGGTGTCTAATAAAATTCCTTTCATTGCTTTCTAAAACGATGTTTAATTAATGCTTAAATCTTGTGTCTTCAAAATCTGATTTAATCGGTTTTGGCGTACTAAAATCTATCTTCAACCCCAAAGGCGAACCATTACCGGCTACCGGGTGTGTAGCGAGCGTAGCTTTAAGATTGTTCAGGTCGCTATACACTTTATTCATCCACTCAATCAGCTTATTGATTTTTACCAAGCCATTATCGCCATTGTTGGCGACTATGCCGTTTTTGTCCAACAACAAAGATATATCGTCTATCTTTAACGTTATACTATCGTACTCCGATGCCGTAACTACATACAGGTCGCCACCCTCTATTTTGGCAATAAGCACAAATGCACCAACCTTTGGGAATAATCCCAACCCACTATCATTGCCTACAACAGGTTGCAGCCTTACTCCGTAATATTCGACACCATCGTCTAAAACCGTACAGGTACGTTCAACGCAGTCAACCTCTACTACCTCGGCAAGCATAAGTTCGTCGGATTTTATAACATTGCCACAGAACTCAGCAAACAGCCCTCTTATTTCACTTTCAGTTGCCATAGTATATTAGTGTTAGTTTCTGTCTGCCACCTCTGTCATCGAATGTCCCTTCGACGCTCTCTACAAAATATTTGCCTTCTCTGTCCGGAAAGCGTTTGTCTATTATCTCACAAACATACCCTTTGCCAAAAGCAGGCTCAAGAAAGGCGGTAACACTGCCTTTGTATCCTTTGTAGTCCTCCTGTTTTTGCAACTCTTCGGCAACGCCTTTCAGGAAGCTGTCGGGCAAGCCTGCACGTACCTTCATTGCCTTGACGTTGTCGCACTTGCGTTGCTCCGACTTGGTGCATTTTACCTCGCCCTTAGGCGATTTCTCCAAAAGATTTATCGTCGGCTTAGCGTCGCTATTATCTTTTTTTAGCTCCTTATCCTCAACTGTGTTCCAACCTATATGCAACTTGTGGGTCGGGTGCGGTATGGCGTACCTTGACGCACCGACAAACAACGTATCCTCCTCGAAATAGACAGCACACAGGCACTCCTTCTGGAACCACTCCAACATCTTCAACCCCGCTACCGACTTGAACGTGAGATTTTTAAGCGTAACATCGGGTATATATTCCGACAACCGAATGTCTGTCCCTTTTACCAAATCGCCCAATATCTGTCGTATAGTGGCTGTTTTGTACGATTTGGTAAACATAATGTCTTTGAGCTGATACGAGTAGCCCTCGCACTCCAAAACAAGGGGCTGTGCGTAATTTATACGTTTGATAAAACCTCTGAAACGCCTATGAAGGTGTGAATCATATCCAAGCGATACCTCTACTCTATCACCCTCGTGAAATACGGTATTGCCCTGTGGTGCTGCCGATGGCGAGAATATGGTATTGTTTGTGCCCGTATTGGTAAGATACGGAGTAAGTGGGAGTGTTATCGAACAGGTGTCGGCGAAATTTTTGACGCTCGACGACCATTTAACAGCTGTCGGTTTTATTCCGCTAAACCGCGTTATATTACCACCGCTATTGTTCACAACCTCAATATCTGCTCTCATTACAAACACCGTTACCTCCTTTCAATTATCAGATTATCTACATAGTCGCTTTCCAACGTCATTGTAAACGGACGATGACGTATATTGCCTCCCTTTATTTCCGGAAATTCGAGGCTTTCGACTACCACCTTGTTATTGCCCGGCATAAATACGTCGGTAAGCCCGCACCAAAGTTCGAGTGATTCTATATTTTTCGACATTTCGACAAGTGTTTCCGTATCCTTCTTAGGAAATGAACTTGCTCCTACACCAAGCACCCCTTGGAGTGTTATCGCCCAATCGCCTACCGAAAACTGCTCTTTTACCGTCCCCTCTCGCTCTGCAACAGCAGTACGAATAATTGTATTTCGACGTGTGCAGCTAATAGTACAGCAGGGTATAAATAGCTCGGTTTTGCCACTACACAAAGTTACGGGCATCATAATGTCCACGCCATTGTATTTGCGAGAAAACCAAAAGCCGTCCTCATTCATATTGTTGCCGTTGCCGACCGTTATCCTATAAGGGGTAGCGGAGTCGCCGTTAGCCGCAGGTCGAGCCACCATATATGGCTTGGCAAAGTATTGGCGATAAATGTTTTGAGTATCAACCGTAATATGGCTCATTGTGCGTATCCTCCCTGAACTACCACCCGACCAAACATTTCGAGTATGCGAGCTTCGATGTCGCTTGCGCCCTCTCTGAGTGTTTGCGGATAAATGTTGATACTATCGAGGAACTTACCAAGAGTAATATTAACCACTTTGGGACCACCCGAAGTAACGGCACTTGTATTACCTTGCGACAAATTACCATTATCTTGTGTGTTTCTTTTAATGTCCTCGAGCAACATAGTATTGGTTTTGCTCTCTTCGACTTCTTTGTTCTCTTTTGCCTCCTTTTCGGCTCTAAAAGAGGCACGCCCCTTATCAGCTCCCCTATTATATGCATCACCAAGCCCCTGAGTAGCTGTTACCGCATTTTGTACTGCCGTTAGCCCTACTATATCTTTGGTTGCCTTCTTAGCCGTCTCCCACGCCTGTTTGAAGTCGCCCGAAAAAAGCAACGATATAGCTTTACCCATACCACCAAGCCCCTCTAATATTCCTTTTATGCGGTCAATAACAAAATCTTTAAGAATGTTGCCAAACCCTTTCATCACTTCCCAAACTCCATATACAACAGCCCTAAAACCCTCAAACTTTTTCCAAGCAACCACAACTCCTCCTATAAGAGCCGCAATGCCGGCAACAACCCAAAATATAGGATTTGACAGAAACGCGAAGTTGGTAAGCCTAACAGCCAGCGTAAATCCGTCTTGAAAGAATGTTGCCACGCCCATAATTATCTTATAAGCTGTCAAAGCTGTCGTCAGAACACCCACAGCTACAGCAAGCCCCACAACTATTGGGTTGCCTTCTTTGAACTTATCTACAAGCCATGCAACGCCCGACCCCAAAATATCAAACACCTTTGTTGCAAAACCAACAAGTGGCTCTAATATCGGAGCAATAGCCGAGAAAAGACTTATCGACATTTCGGAGAGGGAGCCCATCATTTTATTTAATCGTCCGGCTAATGTATCGCCTGCGTTTTCTGCTCCTTTGTAAAAACGTCCTCCCTCCTCTGTTGCCCATTGGAACGCCTGTGAAAGCATTTCGATAGAGATTTTGCCCTGTGCCATTTTACTTTCGAGGCTCTCCATGCTCTCTCCTGTTTTTTCGCTTATTACCTGCAATGGGTTAAATCCTGCACTTGTCATCTGCGACAAATCCTGTTCCATTAGTTTGCCTGTTGAGGCAGCCTTAGAAAATGCAAGCGCCAACGACTGCATACGGTTGCTGTCGCCCATAGCTATATCGCCTATCTGTTTTAATTTGTCGAAAGCAAAATCGCTCGACATGCCAAACGACATCATCAGTTTTTGCGACTCTATAAGCCCTGCCTTATCGTACCCCGTTTTTTTGCCGTAGTTGGATAGCTTTCCGAAAAGTCTATCTGCTCCCTTAGTATCGCCCTGCATAAGAGTTAGCACATTCTGCTTTTGCAGTTCGTTTTCCATACCCTTTTTAATTACAGAGTTGAGACCCGCACCGATAGCCATTATTGGGTTGTTGATAAAACCTGCCCCCGGCATAGAGATAAAAGCCTTTTTGGCTTTAGTTTTCAGCCACGAACGGTTGAGGGTTTGCATTTTGTTCATTTGTCGTTCAAGACTCTTCATTTCGGAGTTGATAGCTCGCATCTTGCTTATCTCCGCCACAGGCAATATATCGCGTTTTCTGCGGAGTTCTTCGATACGCTCCGACAACGAGGATACCGTTGCCCCAAGTCTATTGAAGTTTGTTCCTACGGCTACTCCACGTATAGACACTCCGATAAGTTTGTGCGAAAAATTGCTTGCGGCAGTTCCCATACGGACCATTGTAGCCGATGCGTTGTCTTTCATCGAAAAAATATACTCTACAATATTTGCCATTTGTATAAAACAATTATTATCTTTGCAAAAAAATGATTATAAGCAGTTTAGGTTTTTAGTAAAATATTTGTCTATATATTATTCGCTATATTGGTTAAGCGTGAAAAAATATTCTTGTCGTTCCTATTTATAGCCGTTGTATATCCTTTTATAGCGTGGCATATTTTTGGTGAGACAATACTTTGGCTTTTTTGCTTACGATATTGTTATTATTAATTGTATTGCCTATATATGCTATCAAATATCTGATGTGTCGGATAATCAAACTATTCCGCGACCTACACCCTGTTCCCAAAGTTTAAGGGCAATGCCTGTTCGATAATAAAAGAGTTCGGGATTTTCTCTCAACATATCACCTCCCAAAAACATTACCCCAAAAACAGTGTTGGTCTCAAAGCTCGTTTCAAACTCCTTTTTACCTTTTTCTAAACAGTGTAAAAAGTGCTTTTTTTTAGTTCCAACGAGTTTTGTACTTGCAGTATGGCGGCGATAAGATACTCCTCGTTTTCCAAGATTTCGGTATCGCCATCAATCCACAACTCGTTTAGCAGGTATTCGTTGGCTTTGGCTATACCAAGTTCTACATTTGCCAACATCATAGAGTAGTTGCCTATTTCGGCAACACCTATCGGACGTAGCACCGCCAATTTACCCTCTACCTCAATTACGTTCAACTTGCGAGGAGCATACTGCTTTTGCCACTCCTCTACACGCTCCTTGCCAAATCTGCGACAAAGCACCTCAAAGCCCATATTGTCGGCTTTTACAACTTCTTTTACCTCTTTTTTATTAGCCATAATTCTTTTACTTCGTAAAATTCTTAATTCGTTACCACAATATCCATTGCAAGGAATGGCAGCGTTATTTCTCGCATCTTAGCGTTCTGCTCCATAGCATTTGTTGCCTCGGTAAACGCTATACCGCGAACATTGAATGTTGTTTTGGGCTCTGTCGGCGTTTTTTGCAGTTTTACGGTCATCATTATTGCCTCGTGAGGTACTTCGGTTATATCGGCGTACCCCGCAGCCATTGCAGCCTTGTTTAGGGCATCGAGTTCAAAACCTAAAACCTTTATATTTCCCTCACACTTGGTGTTGCCCTCCTGAATATCAAGCGGGGTTTGTCCTGTTCCGTAGAGATGTTCCTTTTCTACACTCTTTTTCAACTCAAATCCTCGCAAACCGTTGATACGTCTGCCCAAAAGGATTAACTCGGCGTGTTTCCACGCACATTCACTACTTCTGATATTTATATTTGCCATAATTTTATTATTGGTTGTTATTGTTAATAGATGCGGTCAGACCAAGTCTAACATTTATCCAAGTTAAATATCCGAGAGGCAATATCTTTATATCTACCGGCAACGAGGAGGTGTTTACCAAGTTAGCCGTTCTGTCAACCTCTACCGCAATATCCGACACCTGCCCTTTGAGTCCCGATGCGAGCGATGCTCCTATTACATTCTCTATGTACGATGCCTCCGAGTCGGCGATGGTACCGTTGGGCTTGAGCGTTACGAAGTTCTCAACAAACGGCAGGAATGCAAGTGAGGCAATACGTTGAGCCTTGTCCATTACTCTACCGTGAACCAATATACGGAAGTCGTCGGAGGCACACATATTGTCCACTCCAAAGTAGTAGCCTGCCGTACCCGTTCTGCGGTGGAATGTCAAAAAGCCCGCATCGTGCAAGGTTTCGACATCCAAACGCTCCTCAATCGGCTTTGTGCCGATGTATATACGTTCGGTGGCCAATGCACCGTTTTGTCCGCTACCAAGTTTTACGTGTGCCGGATACTTCACTGCACGAGCCAAGGCAAGGCTAACAGCAGCCGAACCGTCTGTCTTTGTGCCACCAAGCACCACTGCTGCATATCCGTTAGCCTGCTCCTTTGGCTTGTAGCTATTGGTAGCTGCCTCATTGGCAACTCTACCCTCTATTATCACACGGATAGGGGTATTGTTAGCCTGTTGAGCCTCTGCCAGTACCTTTGCTGCCGAAATGGCTGTGGCTACGTCGGTATCGAGAAATTCATTGCCTGCACTATACCCCGATGCAGGCTTACGTGCCACTGCTACCAGGTTGATTTGGCCATTGCTTTGGCGTAGGGCTTTTGTCAAGCCGTTAGCCGCTGTTGCGTTGAGTACGTCTGTCATAGTTTGAGTTTCGGCTGTGCCATACACATACAGTAGCTGTTTGCCCCCAAGTTCTTCGTAATACTCCTTGATAAGCCCATGCATAAACGGTTCGTTCTCTTCAGTATAACCCTTTTGCTCAGCATCTTGCAGGTTATACACCTGTCGCAATACATTGATATTGTCAGTCTCTTTCACTGTTGCCGCTATACAGGCAACGCCGTCCAAAACGGCAATCTCCCTTAGCAGATTGCCATTGGTTACTTTTATTTGTGTTCCGGGAAATGCCATAATATTACTCTCCTTTTATTAATGTTTCTTTATAAACACACAACGATTCCACAAGTGTATCCTTATTTCTATCGGCGAGGGCTACCCCCACCACGCCAGCCGTCTGAACGGCAGCAATACCATCACCTGTTGCCGAATAAGTGGCAACTGCCACTCCACTAAATAGGAGTAGGCAAAGCATCAATCTTCCAATGAATCTTTTCATTTTTTCTCTCATTTTTTTGTTAATCAATTATTTACTTAAAAAATTATTTAAAAAAACTACGTTCCTACTTACACAATAGCAATTATCCCGCTCCAATCGGCACGACTACAACGCCGCTCCCGACACGTTCAAAGTACCTATCGAACATAAGTACAGTTGTTAGAAGCCTGTAATTATATACATTGACACTATCGTCCGATATGCAAAATTTTCTGTAAGCCATTTGTCTGCTATTCTTAAATTTCGAGCAAAAGTACTATCCCCGTAAAGCTCTGCCAAAAAGCTCTGCCACAATGGCAGTTCTTTTTTTTTTACTGCTACAACACAGGGTCGTTTTGCATCGCAAAACATATTTATAATGGGACAAAACGAAAACAGAGCAATCTCAACGCATACGACATATCTCCTGTATGCACATACCCGGACTGAAACGTTATCGAGACTATTGTAACATATCTGCCGTATGACCTTTTCGTGGATATCCTTTTCGGACAGTATGAGTAGTTAAAAGGGTGAGCGTAAAGGATTTTCTCCAAGAATAAAAAAAATCTTGCATTATAGCAAGACTATTTTCAATGTAAGGACAAATTAAAAAAATTTCCACCGATTATTATTTATCAAACAACTTTCGCTTAGGAGGATCGTCGCTACTGTTATTCTCCTCGTCATTGCATTCGTTGAGATAACGCCAAAAAGTACGCTCACCAATAGGTAACTCCTTGCTGACGATGTTACGAAAAACCCACAATTTACAACGGTCTTGTCGCCCCGGTTCATAGTTGGCATCTACTATACGTTTCACTATTTCCGCTCTCTTTTTCGCGTTATTATTCATATTATAAATATTGTTTAAATATCGTTTCTCTTAAAAAGCCGCCACCCGCACGAGTGGCGACTCCACTAATAAAATAAACTAAATAACTTCTATTATGTACCCTTAAATACTTAAATCAACAATTATTCATTCTTAACTCTTCATTCTTAACTCTCTACGCCTCCGTCATTCCCAACGGTACGCTTACCCACTTGCCGACCTCGTCCTTATACTCGGCACGCACAAAGGTTTTGCTTATCTGCGGACGATAGGCTTTTTCGATGATTTCGACGCCATCTATCAGCTCGGCGTTGCCGCTGTCGGCC
Source organism: Bacteroidota bacterium (assembly GCA_041814825.1). Taxonomy (GTDB): domain Bacteria; phylum Bacteroidota; class Bacteroidia; order Bacteroidales; family Paludibacteraceae; genus F0058. The sequence continues at coordinate 21,748 of JBGXXV010000121.1, forward strand.
GCGAGCTTACGGAGCTGCATGACGCGACTTGCTTTTAGGTTGCCCTTAGCATCACGACTTAGGAGTTTCATTATGGCATCGACCAGTAGGCGACTATTATCGTCGTTGGCAAAGGAGGCGATAACCTCTTTCACCTTAGCTATACCCTCGTTGACGGTATCGTCATAATCGTCGGTCTGATGGTTGCCGAGTGTTATTCGGTATTTGCCGTCGGAGGTTGTAAAGGAGTTTGACCGTTGGTCTTCCTTTACGTTGAATATCTCCTCTTTTAGTTTCAGAGCATCGGCAAAACGTTGGTAAACACCCGCTTTGTTTTTTGCCAAACTTTCGCTTACCTCTTGTAGCATTGGGAATACCTCTCTTACAGTCTCATCGACCAACTGCTTGTAAGCCTCACGGTTCTCTTTTTTGAGACGGTCTCTTTCCTTTGCCTCTTTAAATTTGCGGAACTCTTCGGCTTCCGCTGCCGTCAATCTTATCTCTTCCATATCGTTTTTGATTTTTAATTATTTTACTTCGTAAAATATTTTGCTCACATTCGGCAATTCAAATAAATTTGTATTGCTCTCATTTAATCGCAAAATTCTTAACTCTTAATTTTTAATTCTTACTTATCAATATCTCCTGTGCCATCTCGGTGATTGCACTCATATCTTTCACGTTACGTCTAAAACCGTAATATATAGCCTGTAACCTCGCTTGCGGTATCTTGTTAAACGAGGCGTATTCGTTGCCTGTGGCACGCAATATCATCGCTTTTGCACCGTCCATCGTGATGGCGTAGCCAAGCTCGCTTGCAAGACCGAAAGCAGCAGCAATGGCACGTTTACGCCATTTGTCCATATCATTACGCTTGTCTTCCGTTTTAGCATCCGCACGCCTGTTGCCTTCGAGCGAGTTACACACCTCTTGCAACTGTCGTAGCGTAAGCTCATTGGTATGCTCCACGCCGTAGCCCGCAAGTATGCCCTCTTTGGCTTCCACGCCCAGACCTTGCTGTGAGAGCAGCACGTGAAACTTCTTGATTAGCTGCTTGTGCAGCCTGTCGTGGTCGAAAATCTTTTTTGTCTTGGTTGTCATTTTATTAGTTTATTTTTTTAGTTAATTATTTAAAATTCCAATACTCGCCGGCTCCCTCCTCCCAAATGGTATAGTAGCCTTTTGAGCCGATACTTCTACCTTTGGCAAAGGCTCGGAAGCCCTCGACATATATTTTTTGATTTGCCATAAACAAAACACTGTTGCTTAGCTTCTTGGTAGGCATTTTGCCTACCGCCCACGCCGTGAAGATAAATAGTTTGCTCGGATGCCGTTCTACAAGAGCATTCACCTGTTTTACCGTCGCAAAGTCGCTCATATCGAGCGAGTCTATTATCACATAGCGAATATTTCGGCTCTTTCGCAATCTGTTGTGTAGGTCGTCGGTGTTGTCGATAGCTATCTGTACTCTGTTTTTTGTCTTCAACAAACCGATGCGTTTTACGGTCTGTCTTAGGTTTTCGCTCAATCCCTCCTCGTAGCTCTCGTATAGCACTTTACCGCTTTCGGCGAGCTTCTTTACCAACTCCATCATAAAGGTGGTCTTGCCATGCCCCGATGCGGCGTAAATAAGCCATAAGCCTGTCGATTGCGGATTGCCGAACGCCTCGTACCACTCGCCGTCGAAGTCGAAGGTTGGTATCTTAGCATCAAGCAGGTTCTGTATGGTGATAGCTCGCTTCATCTTATCTGATGTTAAATATTTTCTTTACCAAATCCTCTGTCAGAGGCTCGCCTGTGCGTTCTGCCTCGCGCTGTGCAGGCACAAGCACATCGTGCAGTTCGCCGTAGTTGTCGCATTCTCTCTGTAAGAATTTTCTCAAAGCCTTATCCTCGATACCTTCAAGGAACAGTACATAACTGCGGTCTATCGGTGCAAGTGTGCGGATGCCGAACTTAATACGGCGGTATAGCTGTGGAATGCCGTCTTTGCTTTTTCGTCTGAGACGCTCCACGTTGTTAAGTAACTGATGGTGTCCTACCAAGATGATTGCACAGGACTTATGCAGACCATCGTAGAACTCCTTAATGGCACACAGGGCAGGCTGTTTCATATATTCACACTCATCAAGTATAAGTGTGGGCTTTTTGCCGTCCCGTTTTAGGTCAATCAGCTTGCCGATGATACTCTTCATTTTGCGAGCGTTGCCCTTTGCTTCGGGTAGCTTCATAACATCGAGTATCTTATCCAAAATATCGCCAATTTTGTCCAATTGGCTAATAGTTACTACAAACGTATCTATCGGAAACTTCTGACGGAATAGCTCGATGGCGTGCGTCTTGCCGCAGCCCGTATCTCCGACTATCGTGTTTGTGTAGCCGTACTCGCGGGCATCTTCCAGTATGCCGAGTGTCTCCACGAGTTGTTCTGTCGGCTGCACCTTCCAACATGTCGGCTTTATCTGCAAGCCTATAAACTCTGCTATCTGCTCGAAGTATTTGTCGGCAATAGCCACCTCTTTACCTTTTGTAACGAGAAAATACTCTCCCTTACGCATTGCCACGATGTACGCCACATTAACACCCGTGCGTTTGGCTACCTCATTTTGCGACAATCCATGCTCCTGCATATATTGTTCAAGAGCATCTACCACCTGTTTTTTTGTTACTTCGTTCATTTTATTGTTTATTTTTTTTAGTGTTTAAATATCTGTTTAACCCTGTTTAAATGGGTGTTTTTTGCTGTTTAAATATATTGCGACAAATCGACTTTATCGCGTAACCACTCCTTACGTTTCGTTGCTGTATCCTCTACCACTTCGGCGGTCGCCTCTGTCAGCCGTAGGCGGCTCTTTACGTTTTTGTGCTGCCCTGTGCTGTCGGTTATCAGCAGCTTCGAGAGGGTGTCCGATATTCGAGGGTTATCGATAGATGCCTCTCTGAGCGTTTCCGCAGCTTGTGTGCGAATGCCTATCACGTAGTCGGTCAATTCTCTGTTATAGCGTCTTACACGCTCCAACTCTTCGGCATCGCCCTCTTGTCTATCCATCAACGCCATTGGCTGTACATACTTCTCTTCGAGCATATAATGAAGAGTGCCGTCTTTATTTACCGCTATTGCCTTACTTAAGTCGTCTCTATCGTAGTGGATAGCCCACGACTCCGAAAAGTGGCGTCGCATATCTATATCAAAACAGTCGTAAGTTTTAACCTTTCCGTCTATGCTTACATTTATACCTGCTCCTGTGAGTTTGTTGGTAAATCCGTTTGTTTCGCCGTAGTGTAGTAGGTATTTTTCGAGCGACATCTCTACTTTCTTATCATCGCTCATATTGAACCACAACTCAAGCAATCGCTCTCTTAGGCTTACTCGCTCCATTTCAATAAAAGCCTCTATTTGGCGTTTAACTCCCTCGAAATCGGGGAAGTTCTTTTTGAATTTTTGCAAAAACTCGGTATTTGGCTGTTTTTCCTTATCCGATGTTATACCAAACCCCGACCAATTAAATTGAGGTTGGCAATACTTTTTATTTATTGAGGCAAAATACGGCTCAATGATTTTTGCCTTTGCATTGTGAGCCTTGGCAGGAGTGTAGTAGGTCGATGTTGCCTCGTACATTGGCGTCAGAGCGCCACGTCCGTAATTATCCGATTGAATTTGATGTGGACGATACATCTTGCCAAACAGCTCAGATGTGTGTTTTAGAGCGTTACGCATCGCCTCCTTGATTAAAGCGGTGGTTTCGTGTGTTCCGACCGCGTAACCTATCGGGTATTTCAAACAAGCATCCAATACTACAACTACTGTTGGTCTATTGTGGTATGTGGTAACGCCTTTTTCTGTCCTTTGATACATCAACTCCACATCCCAGCCGTCAAGCGTCCAGTAATATAAAGGTTGGGTAGGAGCAGAACGTTTTATTTGCATAGCCTTGTTATTGCTAAATGCCGCTGTGCCACGTCTGCCTGCATATACTTCCGATGAGAATTTATCACGCCAAACAGCAACGGCTGAGCTTGTAATCGCTTTCCATTCTGCCTCTTTTGCAAATATGTTGTAGATAGAGGCTATTTGTTCGTTATCGAGATTTCGTGGGTCTGCACACAATTCGATAAGAACGCTCTCCTTTACCTTATCATCTACCTTAGCGGCGTTCGCATTAGCGTATTTACGGCTGATAAGGCTTTCGTTTCCGGTCCTGCCGTAACGGTCGGCTTTTTTACCTGTGTAGGCATTAAGAGCATCTTGCAGACGCCTTTCGTTGAATGGTAGCGTGTGCGGATATTTATCGTTGTCGAGCATTGCGACACCCTCGGACAACTCTTGCCAATTTATTTTGAGAGCCTTGCCTTTGCTTGCTCTGATAGCCCTTTTGTTGTCTAACATTTTATCTATTGCATCCAATATTATGGCGTTATTGTAATACTCTCGTTGTCTGTCGACCGGTAGGTGCTTGCCGTTGGGCAGTATGTAGTCTTCGAACCACTCACTTACAGCGGCATTATGTTCGATGTATTGCTCTAATAGGGTGGTTCGCACCTTTTTGCAAGCCTCTTGGTACGGGTTTTTGACACCTGTCTGCTCTTTCACTCGCTCCTGTATATGAGATGGTAGGCTGTCGTAGGCTATTAATGCCGTCGTATTCCGACAACCTCTGCGAACTATATTAATTTGTTTTGTACGACGCAGATAACGTAATTCGCTATCGCTCATCGCCGAACTCTCAACTACTAATATATTGTTGTACATCTCAAACATAACTTACAATTTTATTTTTGTACGACCTCACAACCGCCTTTATTTAGGGCTGCCTGTCTTATCTTTTGGCTTAATTTATTGTTGCTTTTACCGCATAATGCTTTCTGAACGGTCGGGTAGCTAACGCCCAATCCCTCCATTATCTCTCGCTTTACACCGTGTGGTACCAATATTTCGTTCATATCTTTTTTTTTGCTATATTTGCAACGATTTTTAATATTAAAACTTTTTGCAAAAGTAAGCAATAAATCTCGTTTAATTCAAATTTTATGCAAAAAAAATCGCTCATTAAACAAAATATTTTACAATTTATTGAGTATAAGGGAATTAGTAAATATAAATTCTACTCTCAAACAGGTATAACAAGAGGAGTTTTAGACCAAAATAATGGCATGAGTGAGGAAAATACAGCAAAATTTCTCGCCCAATACCCGGAAATCTCGCCCGAATGGCTGTTGACAGGAAATGGAAGTATGTTGAAAGATTTTACCGTGTCCACAGTAGCACCTACACCTTCTGACGAGCAAGACAAACACAAGTTGATACCGCTCGTTTATCCGAGTGCTGCCGCTGGCTTTGGAAGCGCTTCTTTCTCCATCACACAAGAGGATGTAAAGGAGTATTATGTTGTTCCTAAGTTTAAGTACTGCAAAATAGATTTCATGATAGAGGTATCGGGCAGTAGCATGTACCCCAAATACAACTCCGGCGACATTATAGCTTGCACCGTTTTGCGAAGTAGCGAATTTATCCAATGGAACAAATGCCATCTTATAGCAACAAGAGAACAAGGGCTACTCGTTAAACGATTAAGGAAGAGTCAAACCCCCAACTGCCTATTAGCCGTATCCGACAATCCGAGTTATGACCCCTTTGATATACCTGAGCAAGAGATATTAGGCATTGCTCTTATCGTTGGCGTAGTTAGGTTGGAATAATAACTACTCTTTTATTCCCTACAATCCTCCCCCTTTTTTCGCTAAGCGGTCAAACGCAAACGGCTGATTATCAGCACACTTTATCTATTTGCAAAACTGTTATATAGGGTACTCTTATTATGTTTTTTTTGTTGTATAGGTATTAAATAAGAGTTCTAAAATCACCAAAAATTGCACTCCATTTTGCACCCCATTCTGCACTCCATTGCAAAAAAACTGAAGTTTAAACACTGCTTAAGTACATAAAAAAAACCTCTTTTTTTAGGGGCTTTTTAGGAGGCATTTGGGTTGTTGTTTGGGTATTTACAGAAGTAGGGGCGTTCGCTCTATTTTAGGGCTATTTGTGGGCTTTCTTAGGCTATATTTAAGCCTTTCCAAAGCCTCCTTTAAGTTCACTTTAATCTATCCCGTCAAATAGCTCAAAAAATTCAAGCAGAATTAAAGCTATTGTACTTGTCGTTTTTTTGTGGCTTTTTGTAAGTATTTGTTTATCAGACATTTGTTTCTGCGTATTTTGTACTCGTCGTTTTTACCCCCTTAATAATAGAAAAAATTAAACATACTACTATAAAGTGAAAAAAAATCGGAAGTTTTTCAAACTAAATCCCCTTACGGTGAAAAACTACATTAAACTATTTGAATATATTTTTATTAACAAAACGCAAAAGATAGCGGAATAAAACCACTATCTTTTTTATACTTATTATAATAAGATTGTCTATCTTATCCAATAACTATTTTTTCTACAATATTACCTATCTTTACCAGATAAACGCCTTTGGATAAAGGTATATCTGTTGCCATTTCCGTAAGATTGAAAACACCTACTGCCCTTCCTGCAACATCATAAACAAACAATTTGCTGTTTTTCATAAAACTGCTAAGTCGTATATGCAATACATTATCGCTTCCCCATATACAAATGCCTTTATTATACGACGTAATGGGAATATTTGTATTTAGAGGTTGTATTACCACTTGCTCTGTTACTTTTGTTTCATTAATACACACAGCCTTTTGCGAAGCACTAAAAGCAGCATTTGTCGGTTTTACTATACCGCAGTCTGTAAGTTTGAGGTCGGCAAGAAAAACGATAGACCCCTCTTCGCTACCGGTAGCTTTTACAACAGCATTATTTATTGTCAATGTCTCTCCTTGCATACCGTCAATCCCCGAAATACCGTATCTGCCTTTTGCCTCTACCGTACAGCCATCTTTTACGGTAAGAGTTGTATTCATATCTATCGAAATACCTGCATGTATTTCGCTTGATACCGTCAATGAGCCACTTCCCTTTATTTCGGTATTTTTATTCAAAATCATTCCTCCATTATCCGAAGTGCTTATAGTATTGTCGCCCACGAGATTTATAATTAGACCATCAATGTTTTGATTATAAACCCCTTCTGTCAAACCCGACACATTAATGGATGCATTGTTCAGTGTCAGTGTTTTGGTAGAGTGGTCATAACTAATACTACCTATTATATCCGAACTTGTTGCGGCAATATCCGATGCATTGGCGGCAGTTATTTCTATATCCGCTATTTTCAATCCGTAAGGGGCGGGGATACCATTGTCCAAGTCAATTGTTACCTGCGTCTTAACTATATTGCCGTTAGTAACAACAGCATGTGCCGACGAGTCGAATGTTGCTCCTTCGGGTTCTTTTATCACACAGCCCGTAAGTTTGAGGTCGGCAAGATAACTGATAGAGCCTTCGTCGATACCGATAGCTTTCACGGTGGCATTATCTACCACCAATGTCTCTCCATTGATTCCTGTACCGCCGGCAATACCGTATTTGCCGTTTGCCACGACGGTGCTTCCCCCTGTTATCGTAAGAGTAGTATTGCCTCTTATCATAATTCCCATAAACCACTCACTTGATATTGTTAACGAACCGCTTCCTCTTATTTCGGTATTTTTAGATAGAAGAATCCCTGCATTATTAAAAGATTTTATAGTGTTGTTTCCTATCAGATTAATGATAAGTCCATCTACTTTTTTGTTATTGATACCTGCGATTGTCTCTGCAACATCGATAGTGGCTTCATTCAGTGTAAGGGTTTTGGTCTCTGCATCATAACTTATATGTCCGTCAATATCATCATTGGTAATATTAGAGGCATTTGCCGATGTTACTTGTAAGTTTGCCACATACAATCCGTATTCGACTGTTTGTGCATTTAGATTATTAAACAATATTGCCATAATGGCAAAAAGAGAAAAAACGAAAATCTTTTTCATACTATTTGATTTTTTTATTAGGTTATTATTTTTATTTATTGAAAATTAGTTTGCAAAATTACTTAACCTAAATAGCGTCGGCAATACCCAAAAAGTATGATTTTTAGGCTTTTTTATCCCTACAAAAAGGGATATTATAATTATATTCGGTGTTATCAATGTCGGCATTGTTGCATCATAATGGTCTGAAATTTGAGCCTGATTAGAACAGTACGACTTTTTTTGTTCATTAAGCTAAATAAGATTGTTAAACCCCAATTCCAACAAGTATTTCTTTCGCCGTAGCTTGTCGGGCGATGTGTAATTCCGTGTGGCAAATCGGAGAAGTTTTTTAAAGGAGAATTTTGTTGTGAGCCTCGACAGGCGATAATTTTTCATCAATAAAAAATCAAAATTTTTGTTGTACATTTGCTTTTCTAAAAAAAATAAACAGCCGACAGCTTCGGTCTAAAATACCTGTCGGTGCTACCGAACCCTGCGTTTATGAATAAATTATACGAAATTTTAGTAGACAATTACAGCGATTATCACTTGGGTTTTGAGGTACAAAGCCCCCAAAAAGTCTTTATTTCGTGGGATACCACTTATCAGGAACTTATCCGTTCGCCTTTGGTGGAGGAGAATAATCCGTTGGATATGGATTTTGCTACTTATGATGAATATCGCTTTAAGTATCCTGTGCGGGTGGGTAATTTATTGTTTAAA
>JBGXXV010000122.1:0-23964 GCA_041814825.1 Bacteroidota bacterium
ATAGTTGCCTTTTTCATCAGTACCTTTCACTACTCCGTCAAGATATTTTACCATAAATCTTTCGCCTGTTTTACGCCATTCTTCGGTAGCATTCTCTGCCTGATTGAGCGAATAATCTGTCAAAATACCCGTAACCGAAGAAGGCATTTTTACATAAATATCTTTTGCCGTAGCATCTGTTCTTGCTACTGATTGTGTGAAAAAGTTGTCCCATTTCTGTTGTAGCTTTTTTATTTCGGGCATCAGGTCGGAATAGCGATTGTAAACCATAGAAGCCACCCAGTTATTTACCCAAAATGCCGAACTCCAAGAGAATTCAAACATATTTCCGTTTTTTTCATCAAAACATTTAGGAATGGCATTTATACCGCAATACATCGGTACATATATTCCGGTCGATGCATCATCGACACCAAACCAAAGAATACCTCCTATTGGGTCAGGCAACCAGCTGCGCATCTGAGCAATAAACGTAAAACCCGTTTGTTGTGTTGCTATCGGACGTTCATGAAAATAATCATTACCATCTACCTTATAAACCAACGGACTATGTCTAAACGGAGTATTGAACGGACCGGAACCGGCTCCAACGGTCATATCCAGTGGCGTTCCCTCATAGTGGTCTCTCATACATCTCTTCATATCGTCTAAACTTACCTGTTTAGATGGTTTGAAATACAAAGGCATTCTCTCTTTGGTTTCTCCGTTTATATAACTGAAAAATCTATCCATAGATGGTTCTATTTGGCGGTAAAATGCCCAAACTCTTGCTTCACAAAATCTTAACCCTTCGTAGTCAAGAGGATTGTATGTGTCCGAGAAACTGAACTCTTCATCTTTACCGTTAAAATAACCTTTTGTACGGGCAAAACTTACAACATCCTTTGAATACATACAGTTCTTTTTGTCTCTAAAAGGAATCTTGGTAATTCTTGCCTGATTGGCATGAGCGGATATACAGTCGTCCGGAATACGTATTGCAACCCATACTGCACCCTTATTCCCTTCGCCCTTACCGATTAGCTCCATTATCCATACCTCATTAGGGTCGGCTATCGAAAAGCTCTCGCCGGTAGAACCGTAGCCATATTTCTCTACCAAATCGGTCATCACTTTGATAGCTTCGCGGGCTGTTGCGGCTCTTTGTAAAGCAATATAGATAAGGCTGCCGTAGTCCATTATACCTTCTTTATTTTCAAGTTCGGGACGTCCTGTAAAGGTGGTCTCGGCTATACTCAATTGGTGTTCGTTCATATTACCGATAACCTGATAGGTATGAGGTACTTGATCTATCTCGCCACGATATTTACCGGAATCCCAATCGTAAATTTTCAGTTTTTCACCTTCTTTGTGGTCTGCACGCGGATAGAAGTACAATGCGCCATAGAGCCAATACGAGTCGGCAGCGTATGAAATCATAGTAGAACCGTCGGTTGATGCTTTTTTCCCAACCAAAAAATTTGTACAGGCAAAAGAACTTGCCGATGCAGTCAAAAATATGGCTGCCAAAATAATCGATAATTTGTTTTTTGTCATATACTCTATATTTTATTTTTAATTAATCTACAATGTATTTGTTATTTGGTATTTTGCGAAGGTATCAATTCGGTAAAAATAGTTTGAAAAATAATATCAATGCCCGACATAATACCTTCTTCAATCCATTTTGTTGCCATAAGCACCTCATCTTCGTTGAGCTCTCTGCCTATACTTTCTTGTGCTTCACTCTGCAAATAACCTTCGGTAATCGCAAAAATGATTTTGTCTTTTGTCTCTTTTTCTGAAACACTCATAATAATTATTACACAACAGGTATTTTCTCTGTCCTCTTCACGTGCCTGCCTCCCTCAAATTCGGTGGTCAGAAAAGTATCGACCATCTCCAAAGCAAGCGACTTGTCGATAAATCGCGCAGGCAGAGAGATTATATTAGCATCGTTGTGCAGACGTGCCAATGAGGCTATTTCAGTATTCCAACACAAAGCACCGCGTATTTTTTGGTGGTGATTGACAGTCATATTCACACCATTGCCCGAACCACAGACTGCAATACCAAAATCGCAAGAGCCGCTCTCAACGGCATTAGCCAACTTGTGGGCATAGTCGGGATAATCGACACTCGCCTCGGAGTCGGTGCCAAAGTCATACACCACACAGCCTTTGTTTTCGAGATATTGTTTTATATCGTTTTTCAGAGCATAACCGGCATGGTCGTTCGCCATACCTATCGACATCAGATTTATGGGTTTCATTTACTGTTTATTTTTATATTGCCTAAAAATTAATAATCCTGTCAGTACCAACAAAACAACAATCACAGCGATGGAACCTATCAAACTGTATGTGCTGCTTCTGGAAATTATTTCGTCGTGGCATTTAAACTCTATTTTGTGTTTGCCGGCAGGTATCTGCAATCCCCTCAAAATATAATTTGCTCGTATTATAGGTACTTCCTGCCCGTCGATATAGGCTTTCCAAGTTTTGTAATATACCTCCGAAAACAAAGCAAAAGCATTGGTGTCCGTATTACTTTCGTAAACCAGATATCCGGGGTTTGCATATTCGGTCAATCTTATAGTATTTACAGTATCGGAAGCACTATTATTGATTTTGTTTACCGATATTTGAGGGTTAAGTTTTTCTTGCCAACTTTTGTCTATTACCGCCGTTGTCTTCGGATTTACCTTGCCTATCTCCAATATCTCATCGTCAGCCGAATCGACCCATTTGATTGTATCCACCAACCAAGCATTGCCAAGAGCATACGGATTGAGCAGAGGAATCTCTCCATTCTGCCCCGGCACGATAAGATATTTGGCATTCAACATATTGATAACAGGGAAGGCATTAGGCGAAATTTTACCGAAATCCCCTTGATTGGTAAATATTTCATTCATTAGGCGGTTTGCTTCGTTGGGATTGCCCAGATAGTAGTCGATAATATCCTGATAACGACGTAATTTGGCAGGAGAATACCCTCCCAACGATTTATGGAAGTAAGATGTATTCGACTCATTGAAAGTACTTGTAGCCATATTCAAAACACGATAGTTGGGGTCTTTGTCTTGTAATATCATATTTGTGGCAGGCGAGGCAACAAATTCGGACGATTTGTGTTTGGCAACAAATTTTTCTTCATAAATATAACGTCTATCCACACCCCACAAATCGACAAAAACAAGTATTCCAAGTATGGCAAACAGATATTTTACGTCAAAATTTTTCTTTATATAGACGAATATGGCTGTTGTCGCCAAAACAATGAATATGAGGCTACGCCAAGCATCATTGGCAAGCATGGCTTTGCGGTCGGCAACCAAAGCTGTCTGTAACCAATCGGGCATACTCTTGTCGGCATTGGATACAAAGTCGAACATCGAACCGCCAAACAGAGCAAAGAAGAGACAAAGACCTCCCGTTATTCCTGCCGCTATATAGATTGCTTTGAGGTACTCTTTTGATTTTGTTTTATAATTATCCGCTATCTCTTTGACCGCCAAAACAGAAAGTATCACCATAGTCAAGTTGGCTATGACAAGAGCCATTTCGGGTGTTCTAAATTTGTTGTATAGAGGCAGATTGTGAAACAAAAACTCATTTATGCCATAAAGATTTCTACCCCAAGCCAATATGAACGAGAGTACGGTAGCGCCGAGTATCCACCATTTCTCCTGTCTGCGAACTATTATAAGTCCGAGTACGAAGAGGAAACAAATAACGGCTCCTGCATATACGGTACCCGATGTGAAAGTCTTATATTGGTTATCAGCCCAATACATAGGCATCGATTGAGCATATTGAGCGGCTTGTCCGGTGGGAAGCAGAGCCTTGTAGGTTTCGGTATCTTTATCTATCTTGTAAGTAGAGCTACCACCCGCAAAGTTGGGAATAAGCAGGGTAAATGTTTCCATTTTGCCATAACTCCACTGATAAGCGTAATCGAGTTCAAGTCCCGAACTCTCTTTTTTGCCGGTAGCATCTGTTTTTAATACGGCTCCACCGCGCATCGTCTCTTTGGAGTAATCCATAGTAGGCAGCAACGACCCTAACGATGGCAAAATAGCCAGTAGAGCCACCAATATAAGTATAACGGTAGATTTGGCAAACTGTGGCAGTGTCTTCTCCTTTATAGCATAGACAAGATAAACGACAAACAAAATAACAATTACAAGCAATAGATAATAGGTGATTTGCTGATGAGCCCAAGCCACATTCAACCCCGTGAAAATGAGCGTAATCAATGCACCCCATACATATTTGCCTCTGTATGTAAGTATTATACCGCCGATAATAGGAGCCATAGTAGCCATTACCAGACCTTTGGCTATATGCCCGGCATCTATTATAACAAGGTTGTACGAACAAAAAGCGTATGCTATTGCCCCCAATATGCTAAGTAAATTGGGGCATCTCAACGCAATGAGCAATATATAAAACCCAAGCATATAGAGGAATAGCAGTCCCCAATTATTTGCATTATTAAGCATCAATATTTTGCCGATAGATTTAAAAATATTCGGAGATTCGGGCATATATGTATAGTTGGCGGGCATTCCCGAAAACATTGCATTCGACCAGTGTGTATATTCGCCTGTCTTTTCGTGGTAATCGCGAGCATCTTTGCCCCAGCCCTTACCGCTTTTTATATCGTACTGTACTAATGTTTTGTTTTCGAGTACTATGGGATAAAAAAAAGCAATCGAGAGCACTAAAAAAAGTAAAACAGCCCCTGCATAGCCTCCCCATTTTCGGATAAAATTCTTGTTCATAAACTAAATAATGCTTAGATTTTTTCAAAAAACAAAGTTAATATTTTATTCCGAAAAAAAATCGTTTGTTCTAATCGTAAATCGGCAATATATGTGAATAAACAGAACTTAATATGTCTATTTTTAGAAAATTCGGCAAGAGTCCGAATAAATTACAATCTAATCCTTTCAATCGAAGTCGAATGGGATTTTTTGTTCCGAAGCGTTTTGGTATTTGGTAGATACGTTAGTGTTTTTTCGTTCTACTTTTTCTATCCTCTCTACTTTCTCTATTTTTTCGACTACTTTGTCGTAAAAAGGATATACGGTTTGGTCGTTAGTATGTGTTGCAATCTGTTCGTTTGGTGTGTATTCGATAGGCAACTCCATCTCTTGTTGATGTTTTTCGTACGAACGCATATAGTATATTATACCATACTCTTTGCATTTTTCAATCCTTTCGTTTTCGGGCAGATATGCAAAAGTAGCTTCTATTTTGTTCCAAAGTTCTTTAATAAGTATATCCGAATGTTCGCGTTCTTGTGCAAGTTTACTTTTGGTATGTTGTATATAATTCGATTGGGTTTGTTGGCTGAAATTCAAATCTGTAAGTTTTTCGTAATATACATTTATACTTGCTATTGTCGGATTGGTTATTGGGGCTCCGCCCTCGCGAATACGTTGTCTTTCGCCGGCTATAAGCCGCTGTCCCCAATCCAGTATGCTGTCTTCGGATTCAAATTCGGGTAAGGTATCGTCTGTGATTTTATAATAAGCTCTGGTTTCGGGTTTTATATTACCTTTTTCGATTGCCGAATTGTATGATTTTACAAAATCGGTTATATAAGATGTGAGAAATTTGATTATTTCTCTGTACTTTTGGTTGTTTGTTTGCCACATTTTTATCGCTTGTCGGTGTAGGTCGTGTACATTTTTTAGTACAATCAATTGCCTTTCGGCAGCATTTAATAAATCCTGCGATAGGGCAATGTCTTGAAATCCTGATTGTTTTATACCCACCACGACTTCCAAGGCATTTATTCTTGCAATATCGGTATTTGGTAATCGTCTATATGGCATTATAGCTAAAATTTGTAAATAACTATTTCTCTCTTATCTTCAACTTATCTATCAATGTTTTTAGTTTGGTCTTGGATTCGTCGGCAACTGATATTTGCTGCAACAATTTATCTGCTTCCAAGTAATAATTGTTGATTGCAACTTCACATATATTAGGAATGTTCAATTCGTTGTATATACCTGTAACTATCTCTATCTTTCGGTTGTCTGCGAGTGTGGTCGATTCTATGGCCGATTTCAAGAGGTTTCTCTGTCGCTCGTCGGCATCTTTTAGAGCTGTGAGGAGAAGAAAAGTTTTTTTGTGGCAAAGTATATCATCGCCTATACGTTTGCCCAGAGTCTCGAATGTGCCATAAGTATCGAGATAGTCGTCTTTGAGCTGAAAAGCTGTACCTATGGCAATCCCCAAATCGTATATTAGCTTTTGGTCTTCGTCGGAGGCATCTGCAAGTATAGCCCCCATTTGGAGCGAGCAGGCGAGTAGTACAGCCGTTTTGAGGCGTATCATCTCGAAATATTCTTGGATAGTTACATCTTGACGAGTTTCGAAATCCATATCAAACTGTTGTCCTTCACATACTTCCAGAGCTGTACGGGTAAAGAGAGGGAATGCTTTTGCCCAATATTTTTCGGGAATTTTTGCCAAAAACTCGTATGACTTTATCATCATTGCATCGCCCGACAGTATGGCTGTATTCTCATTCCATTTTTTGTGCACGGTAGGTCTGTTCCTACGAGTGGGCGAATTATCCATAAGGTCGTCGTGCAGAAGTGTGAAGTTATGAAAAATTTCGATGGCTAAGGCTACATTCTCTATCGTTTGGGGCTCTTTACCAAACATCTCACACGCTACTGCTACTAATTGAGGGCGAAGCCTTTTACCTCCACTCTCTAAGGTGTAACTAATTGGTTCATATAGATTTGTAGGCTCAATTCGCCAATTTATATTTTGAATTGTTTTTTCAATATCAATACTCATTTTACTATTATCTTATTAACTTTCGGGCTCAAAATTAAAAATATATACAATTATAACATTATTTTCGGATAGACCGGTATTTATCAGCGTGTGATATATTTGTTCTTGTTGCTCGAAGAGGTTATCTCACATCTTCGATAATATCTCTCATAACATCTGCCATATCGAGGTCTGCCGCTTTGATTTGTTGCGGAATAAAACTCTGCGGAGTCATTCCCGGAGTTGTATTTACTTCCAACAAAACTACTTTGTCCGATTTGTCGATAATATAGTCGGCTCGTATAATACCTCGCGCATCTATTAAATCGTATATTTTAGACGTGGTTTGCTGTATCTCTTTGGTTAGAACGTCTGATATACGGGCAGGAGTAATTTCGTCCGATTGATTTTTGTATTTGGCATCGAAGTCGA
Organism: Bacteroidota bacterium; assembly: GCA_041814825.1. Classification (GTDB taxonomy): domain Bacteria; phylum Bacteroidota; class Bacteroidia; order Bacteroidales; family Paludibacteraceae; genus F0058. The sequence goes on from JBGXXV010000122.1 coordinate 7,218, forward strand.
AAAACTCGTTTTTGCTGACAACTTCTGTTACAGGCAGTATCACCGCTTTTGTGCGAGTCTTATACATACCGCAGGTAACTTCGGTGCCTTCTATAAAACTCTCGATAACCACTTCGTCTGCCTCGGCAAAAGCCTTGTCGATAGCCTCCGTAAGTTGGTGTGGCTCTTTTACTTTGGTAATGCCGAAACTACTACCTCCGGCAGCAGGTTTTACAAACATAGGCAACCCTAAGTTTTTTATAATATCTTGTTCGCTGAAAGGATTGTTTCTCCTCAATACCACAGAGTTTGCTACATTTATATCGAAATTTTTCAGAAACTGATTGCAGAAATATTTGTTGAAAGTAAGAGCGGAAGCCAATACATCACAACAAGAGAAAGGCACTCCTATCAAATTGAAGTAACCTTGAAGTATGCCGTTTTCGCCGGGTGTGCCGTGTATAGTTATATATGCGAAGTCGAACTTTATTTTTTTTTCCTCTTTTGTAAACGAAAAATCGTTTTTGTCTATCGTTGCCGTTTGGGTCTCGGATAGATGTACTCTCCAATTTTTCCCCTTAATGGTAACTATATATTTTTCGTACTCGTCAGGTATAAAGGACATTATGCCTTTTGCACTTTTTAATGATACTTCATATTCCGATGAGTCTCCTCCGGCTACTATTGCTACTTTTTTCATATAATGTTTTATATCAAAAAATTATTTTTTGGCAAAGGTACAAAATAGTTTTGAATTATAACCGGTAGTGCGAAGTAAATTGTGAGTTTGGTAAATTTGCTTATTTTAGCATATATTACACAATAAAATTCGAACAAAAAGCCCTTTCTTTATGGCACAAGTAAGAAGGAAAGGGCTTTTTGTCGGGGTGCTTATATATTATAAAACAAATTTTCTTAATACCGATAGCAATTAAAATTTAAATTGAACTCTACAAGTCAAAACATTGTCTTTTTTATCTGCGTTGTACTCTGCGAAGTTTTGTGTCTTTTCGTTACGATTTATATCGAAATATGTTTGTAATTTTATATTTTTGTTCACATCCCAAAACATACCTATACCGAACGTATCTCTGAATATATCGCTTTGATTGGTGTTGTTGAGCCCTATGTCGTTGGTAGCGACATTTGTATTCGGGTCGTACCAGTCATATTTGAATACAACCGATACGGGGAGCTTGCCTATGCTTTGTGAAACGATAAGATATCCTCCGTTGAAATTGCGTATGTAGGTATCGTAAGAGGGTAGAGCGGAGGCGTTGGGACTTTGGGTGGAGCCGGATTGTGAGGGCTGTACTCCTTGTATGTACTCACTTCTGATAAGGGTCGAACCCAATATGTGTTTTATAACCAATTGAGCGTCAAATCCCAGATATTGACGTTTCGCAAATTTGCCTATGTTTTCATCGCTACTATTGATTACAAATGCCTTATCTTGCATAGTGTAAATATCTTTTGTGCCTTGATATACACCTCCATTATAATACGATATGCCTCCGAGCAGTGCTATTTGGTTCCACTTTTTTTCGGCCGACAGATGCCCAATAAAATCTTTGTGGTTGTCTGTTTCGGGTTTTATGCCATTACCTGCAAATAGACCTGCCTCGAGTTTAAATATACTTAGAGGCGATTTTTCGTCTGCTTTTAGAGTTAGCATAGCACCGAGGTCGCGTTCTTCGGGGAATAATATTCCTATTATTCGGGCTCTCTCGGGCGATTCGCGTAATGCGGACGAATAGCTTATTTCGTACCCAAACGGGCGGTCGAATACTCCGAACTTTATGTTGCTGGCTCCTGTCCAAGGCGACTTTATGGCAAAGAACGCCTCTTGTATCATTATTCCTCTCTCTCCCACATTTATAGAGAATATTCCCGAAGCGATATTGTTGCCATATACAGCCCTTATGAAGCCTCTTCTTAGACCTATACGGTTAAACGGCTTTTGAGTGTTTTCGTTTGCAGTGCCTACTCTTAGGTTGGCTTCCGGCTCTCCCCATTGATACTCTGCTTGTGCATACCCCACAACTTTCAACGATGCTTTGTTAGTATTGGTGGCTTGCTCTTTGGGCTTAATATCCGTTTTTGTGGCTGCCAAAGAGTCGATTTTGGCTATATCCTGTGCAAACGAACCGAACAACACCAGCGAAAAGCTCCATAAAACAATCATTCTTTTATTCATAACAAAAAACCTATTATTTAGTTAAACCAAAAGCAAATTTAATCATATATGTTGATATAATTGTTTTTGGTAAAAAAAAAGTAAAAAAATAGACTGATTTTTTTATCACAAAAATCACTTTAACCAAATTTATGTTAAATTACCAAAAACTTGTTGTAACCACTGTTGTAAATTATTTTTATTACTTTTGTACACAACTAAATTGCTATTTTACTAAAAATGAAACATACTTTTACCTGCCTGAAAAGATTGATGTTATTGACAATATTCATTGTAGTAAATACGAACAATGTGTTTTCGCAATATGCCGAATTTAATTACGACACCGAACTGTGCAACTGTGTGGCACAGTTCGATTCGACGCGATATACTCGACGGCAATTGCAGAATACCATAGATTACTTGTGGTGGATGCCCAATATAGATACAGATGCCACAGGGCTAAAAGACGCCAAAAGTGCGAGAGAACTAATAAATGAACTAAAAATAGAATGCAACCAAAGGATAGGGCTATTACAGACATTCGATTTTGTAAATGATGAGTTTTGGCAAAAGTTGAAAAATGAGATAATTGAGTACTATGCAAGTACTTGTAGGTTAAGAGAATATACCATATTGGCTTATGACAATCCGAAGATATTGTTAGAATACGATTTGGTCGATAGTACCTGTATATTTTATAGAGATGCATTGATAAAAGGCGGAGAGGCTATGCTCGAGGCGTGGGTTAAACTCAATGAAGTACAGAAAAGCAACAATGGCTACCCCGACCAATTGCAGAGAGAGTTTGAAGCAAAATATTATTCGGACGACAGACTAACCTATGCAAGAGAGGCAATTATGGTATTTGGGTGGTGGAATAATGCCAATCATCTCTTGCCTCATATCGACTCTTATTATAACTATGACGAAGAGTTCGGGAAGCTTTTTATAGATGTAGAGTGTGAATGCGATGAACCTTAATTGTCATTTTTGGGGATAAATGTCGCATCTTTTAGAAAAACTTATAAAACAATCTCGTTTAATTGACCAAATCAATATAACCTTATACAACAACAATTGTTTATATATGGATAAAAAATCGTAATTTTGCCGAAAATCAAAATTCGTTTTAGGTGCAAAAAATATTTTTATCAAACATTTTACCCCGTATATTTGTCGATAGCCCGCCTCAGTCGGAGGTGTGGCGTAAGCAGGTAGTTTTTGAACGAGGAGACTTCTATTTGATAGAGGCAGATTCGGGTAAGGGCAAATCATCGCTTTTCGGATATATATACGGCTACCGACATGATTTTGACAATGATATTTTTTTCGACGACAAAAAGATAAAAGATATAAACAAATCCGAATGGGACGAGTTACGAAAAAGCTCGTTGAGCATTCTTTTTCAAGACCTAAAAATATTCCCCGAGCTGACTGTTTGGGAGAATATCCAACTCAAAAACCGTCTCACCTCCTACCATACCGACAGCCGTATTGCTCAAATGTTGTCGCAACTTGAGATAGAGAGTAAAACACACCTGCGTTGTGAAAAACTTTCGTGGGGGCAACAGCAACGAGTAGCTATCATAAGGGCTTTGTGCCAACCTTTCGACTTCCTTTTGTTGGACGAACCCATAAGCCACATCGACGACAGAATGGCAGACATTGTCGCACAACTTATCGCAGAGGAGGCAAACACACGGGGAGCAGCCGTAATAGCATCGTCTATCGGCAAGTCTCTGAATATGAATTACAACACAATTTTAAATTTATAATATTACAAATCAATAAAAAAACTTTATGCAAATATCAAATAATAAATTAGTTACGGTCGAATATCAACTTTTTGTAAAAAACACCGATGGCTCTCTTGAACTAATGGAGCAGACCACTCCCGACAATCCTCTGAAATATTTTCACGGTGCAGGTATGATGTTGCCCAAATTCGAGGAGCATCTCGATGGTAAAAACGTTGGCGATAGCTTTGAATTTCATATCGATGCCAAAGATGCCTATGGCGAACGCAGCGACGAGAATATTATAGATTTGCCGATGAATATCTTCACTTCCGATGATACACTCGACGAGGAGCGTTTTTTCCCGGGTGCTATCGTTCCTTTGGTCGATACCAATGGCGAACGTATCAATGCTGAGATAGTCGAAATTGGAAGTGAGGAAATAAAAGTTGACCTCAATCACCCGTTAGCCGGCGAAGATTTATTCTTTAAGGTCAAAGTGCTTGATGCTCACACTCCTACCGAAGAGGAGATAGCAGCTATGAACTCGTCCGGATGTAGCGGTTGTAGCAGTGGGGGGTGTGGTAGTGGCAGCGATAGTGGAGGCTGTGGCGGAGGTTGTGGTTGCGGTTGTTAATCAACAATTACAATATTCGTAGTTCAAGATGGGCAATACCTTCGGTAATAGACTAAGATTAACCACCTTTGGTTCGTCGCACGGCGATGCCATTGGTGGTGTTATTGATGGTTTTCCGCAAGGTATCGAAGTCGATTTTGAGGCTATACACAGAGAGTTGCATAGGCGAAAAACGGGCAATTTTACTTTCTCTTCTCAACGCAAAGAACCCGACGAAGTTACCTTTCTGTCGGGTATCGACGAGGGTACTACCAATGGTTTTCCTATCTCATTCTTTATAAAAAATAGCAACTCCCGAAGTGGCGACTACACCGATATAAAAGATGTGTTCCGCCCTTCGCATGCCGACTTCGCTTATTTCAAAAAATACGGTACAACCGACTTTACGGGTGGTTATCGAGCATCCGGACGTGAGACCACATCGTGGGTTGTGGCAGGTAGCCTTGCCAAACAGGCTCTGGCAAAACACGATATCGTTTTTGCCTGTTTTGTGTCGCAGATAGGCAACGAACGCGAGACTGCCCGCTACACTGACCTTGACCTAAGTATGACACAATACAACGTACTACCAACTCCAAACCCTCAAACAGCCGAACGTATGATGCAGGCAATATCACTGGCTCAAGCCGAAAAAGATTCGTTGGGGGGCGTAGTAACCTGCATAGTTACAGGCGTACCGTATGGTGTGGGCAATCCTGTTTTCGACAAACTGTCGTCTCGTTTGGCAGCTGCTATGCTCTCGATACCGTCAGCCAAAGGATTTGATTATGGAGCGGGCTTTGAAGCCGCCTCAATGCGAGGCAGCGAGCACAACGACCCGTTTATCGACGACAATGGTACAATTCGCCCCGTTACCAATCGTAGCGGAGGTATTCAAGGTGGTATCTCAAATGGCGAAGACATATATTTCAGAGTGGCTTTTAAACCTGTTTCGAGTATTGGTAAGCCACAGCAAACGGTTGATATATACGGCAATACTCGTACTGTCGAAATTGGTGGCAGGCACGATATTTGTATAGTGCCTCGCGTGCTGCCTGTGGTAGAGTCGTTGGCTGCTATGGTTATTTTAGATTTTATGTTATAATGCTTGATTTTCTCGTAGAATACGGATATTACGGACTTTTTTTGGTGGCTTTTTTGGCGGCAACCGTGCTACCTTTCTCGTCCGAATTTGCTTTCGGTGGCTGTCTTGCCGCCGGACTCGACCCTGCTTGGTGTGTTGTATCGGCTACTGCCGGCAACTTCCTTGGCGGTATGACCTCTTACTATTTAGGATATTTGGGCAAAATAGAGTGGGTCGAGAAGTATTTCAAAGTCAAACGCGAAAAAATAGAGAAAACCCAACGCTGGCTCAACAACAAGGGAGCATATATGGCATTTTTTAGTTTTGTCCCTTTCATTGGCGATATGATTCCTTTGGCATTAGGTTTTATGCGTGCCTCTGTTACCAAAACTACCGTCAGCCTATTTCTCGGTAAACTTGTTCGCTTCATAGTAATGGCATATCTGTGGGTTAATGCTTTGCCTGTTGTGATGTAGGTTTAATCCCTATTCGGATTAGCTTCGGACAAACGTTTTTTCTGCTTTCGGAGCTTGTTAAGGTTGCTCTTGAATAAACAGTTAGTTTGAGTTTAGGGTAGTGGCAATTATTTTTTTCGCTTTGTTTTAAAACTCAATATATGTATTGTTACTCCTATGGCTACGATGAGTAATACTATTTTTACCCATATAATTTTGATTACAAATATAATTGAATACCCCATTGTTAGCCATATCAAGCTAATGGCAAATATTTTTGTTTTTAGCGGAATAGAGCGGTATTCCTTAAAGTCTTTTATATAATTTCCCACATATTTGTCGTTTATCAGTCGCCGATAAAGGCGTTCGGAGCTTTTGGCAAACAGCCACGCTGCAAGTAATAAAAAAGGGGTAGTTGGCAGTAGCGGTAAAAAGATACCCAATATGCCCAGCCCTAAAAATATAAATCCCAATACTATGAATAAACGCTTACGCATCGAATTGCTCTGTTAATCGGGCACAAAATTAATAAAAATAGTCAAAAGTAAAAACAATATATTATTCCGAACATAATTTGTCTGTATTGATACGATGTGCGTTACGGACGAATAGTATTGGGAGGGTAAATAAAATAGGGTATTCCGATGAGGGACACCCTATTCGTAAAAAATGAAAACGAAATTTAATTATTTTAGCTATTTCCCATAAGCTCTTTCATAGCATCACCGATTATTTTGATGCCTTTGTCGATTTGTTCTTCCGGGGTATTGCAGTACGAAACCCTGATGTAGCCGTTTTTCTTGGCATGCGGATGAAATACCGAGCCGAGTACGAATACAGCCCCTTTTTCGACCACTTTTCTAAACAGTACCTCTTCGTCGACACCTTGTGGCACCTTTATCCAGAAATAAAAACCACCTATCGGGGTAACGTAGCTCGCCTCCTTTGGGAAATACTTTTTGATTGCTTCCAACGTGTAGTTGCGACGAGTGTTGTATATTGTGCGTATCTGCTCTATATACTTATCCATTTTGCCTGTCTTCATAAAGTTTTCGGCAAATACTTGAGATATGGTTGGCGAACACGCATCGATGCTCTGTTTGCAGATTTGCATCTTTTCGTAAACAATTTCGGGTACCAAAGCCCAAGCCACACGCAGTCCGGGACCGAATATTTTCGAGAAAGAGCCTGTGTATAGTATCTGTTGGTCCATTTCGGCATCTACCCAAGTTTTCATCGGGCGAGACTTTTCGTAACCCTCTTTGTCGTAGTAGAGTTCGCCGTATGCATCGTCCTCGATGATAGGTATTCCTGTACCTCTCATCACCTCAATAAGCTCTTCGCGACGTTTGCGAGAATACACCAAACCTGCGGGGTTGTGGAAGTTGGGAGTGATGTAGAGCAGTTTGGGTTTTGGGTTTTGGTTTATTTTTGCCTTCAACTGTTCGATGTTGATACCGTCTGCGTCGAGGTCGCAATATTCGATATTTGCCTGATACGACAAAAACGATGTAATACCACCGATAAACACAGGGTTTTCGGTGATAACGGTGTCGCCAGGATTTATAAACAGTTTTGCGATGATGTTGAGCCCTTGTAGGCTACCTGTGGTGATAATCAGCTTGTTGGTATCAACGGGGAAATTTCTTTTACGAAGAAACTCGGTAAGTTCTTTTACCAATCCGGGATTTCCGGGGGTTGGTCCGTATTGCATTGCCTCTTCCCACTGTTTGCGGGAAAACGAATTGGACATCTCCACCATATCCTCGACAGGGAAAAGTTCGTTGCCCGGCATTCCGCCCGCAAACGAGATAATGTCGCTTCTTGAGGCAAGACTCATCAAATCTCTGATTGCCGAGGTACGAAACGACTGTACACAGTCCGAAAATTTATACTCCATACAAATTCAATTTTATATATAATTTGGGTTATTTGTTAATCCTCTTTTTTTGAATTTTACAAAATTACTACTTTTTATTTAGAATGAAATATCTTTTAATAACCGATTCATATATTTTTCTTTTGTTTTGTCTGTGATTGCTGTTTTTTCTAAATGTGTAGTTGGGTTACATTAAACAAAAAATAGTAACTTTGTAAAATGCCAAACACCTATTTTTTTGTTTATCGAATGATTAATAAAAACTCTATTATACTGATATTTACAGTTATCTTTTTGCTCTCTTGCAAAAGAACACATGTCAGAGACTTTACGCCTAAGACAAATTTTGAGGCTCTTTGGGAGATACTTGACCAAAAATATTGCTTTTTTGAGGAGAAAAATATTGATTGGCAAGGAGTTCGTAATATTTATGAGGCTAAACTGTCGGCAGTACGGTCTCATGTCGATATGTTCGATTTATTTGCTCAAATGCTCGATACCTTGCAAGATGGTCACGTAAATCTCTATTCGCAGTTCGATGTATCGCGTTGTCGAGGGTGGTTCGAAAACTATCCTGCCAATTTCGACGACCGCCTCATATATTCGCCTCGTTATCTGGGCAATGACTATCGTGTAGGGGGTGGGTTTCACTATCGTACCATAGCCGACGGCAAGATTGGTTATATGCGATATTCGAGTTTTTCGTCGGCGGTGTCGGTATCGTCGCTTCGCTATATTGGCGATATATTCAAAGGGTGTAGAGGGATAATCATTGATGTGCGAAACAATGGCGGAGGTTCGTTGGGATATAGCGAGGAGTTTGCCTCTATATTTATGAAAGAGTCCACCCTGACGGGCTATATCCGACACAAGACAGGCAAGGGACATAGCGATTTTTCGGAGATGCAACCTGTTTATACGCCCCAAAACTCTTATATCGACTGGAGCGATAAGCAGGTGGTGCTACTTGTCAATCGTCGCTGTTACAGTGCCACCAACGACTTTGTGTGTAGAGTGAAGCCTCTCCCAAATGTAACGGTAATGGGCGGTATCACGGGCGGTGGAGGTGGCATACCTTCGTCGAACGAGTTGCCCAATGGCTGGATGGTGCGTTTTTCGGCAGTGCAAATGTTGGACAAAAACCGTCAACAAATAGAATTCGGTATTGAACCTGAGATAGAGGCAGAGCTTGACAGTGCAGACCTCGACAACGGCTACGACACACTTATAGAAAAAGCCATAAAGTTGCTTGGCGGACAACCCTATGCTTTATAATTATTATTTCAATATAAATAAAAATGACTCAACGCAAATCGCTGATAATATTTTTTTTGATTCTCTCCGTAAAACTCTTTTCGCAGAATGGTGTTGCCGACAGTATCCGTTCGATGTTGGTCGAACTGCAACAAGAGTATCGTCCTACTACTCGTTACAGGCTCAACGACTTGAAAATAAGCCACAAACGACACGAAGTCAAAGTGATGTTTTCCGATAGCTTTGCATCTATACCGTTCAACGAGGCTATTATTGACAGTTTGAAAAATAAGATATTGCGTTTTTTGCCCAAAGAACAACGAAAATACAAGGTAAATATTTTCGCAGCAGGCGACAATATAGAGACGCTTGTACCGAATATTTACAGAAAAGAGCTGGAAAAAGATAAGTCGAGGCTATCGAAAACCAATAGGCAAGGGCATAGTTTTGTCCGAAAGCTAAATAGACCGTTCGAAATAGAGCAGGGGCTGCAACATCGCAATATTGCCGTGTGGAACTCGCACGGCTGGTACTATGAGCAACGTCTCGACCGCTGGGAGTGGCAGAGGGCAAGGATATTGACCACGGTCGAAGATAAATTTACCACGCAGATAGTGCTAAATTACCTTGTGCCGATGTTGGAAAATGCAGGTGCATATATCTTTGTCCCACGCGAACGTGACCCCCAGACAGAGGTTATCATTTGCGACAAAGACGAGAGTTGGAATAGTAGTCGAAAACTGTCGCAATATCGAGAGTTTGGCAATATGGCACACCTCTCCGAAGACCGACAGGTAGGATTTGCCGATAGGAAGGAGTTTTATATCGACAGAGAGAACCCCTTTGTAATGGGTAGTGCCTCGTTGCTAAAAACCGCCCGCAAAGCCGACTTGTGGGTTGAGTATCTGCCAAAGTTCGGCAAAGCCGATTGGTATTCGGTATCTGTTGCTTATAGTAGTGTTGCCGATGGTATCGACGATGCTCACTACACGGTATATCATTCGGGAGGTAAGAGCGAGTTTGTTGTTGACCAGACTATGGCGGGCAGTACTTGGGTCTATCTCGGTACATTCCATTTCGACCCCAACGATGAAGAACGACATCGCAAGGTGGTGCTGTCGAATGCAAGCAAAAAGGCAGGGCATTGGGTGGTAGCCGACGCGGTTAAGTTTGGCGGTGGTATGGGCAATATAGCACGCCGTCCTGCTACTCAGGCAATGATAGATGCTATCCCCGATGAGACTATTCGCAAAAAAGCCAAACTGCTTTCGCCATTTGCCAAAGACAGCTATACTTCAAGTGGTAGGGCAAAGTTTTGGGAGAGTTCGCGATATTATCTGCAATGGGCGGGAATGCCTTTTGATGTCTATTCGCATTCGTACGGTATAAATGATTATATCGATGATTACGCATCACGAGGTAAATGGGTAAACCACCTCAACTATGGTTCGGCAAACGCTCCCGACTCCACAGGTCTCGGCGTGCCGATAGACCTTTCGTTGGCTTTTCACTCCGATGCAGGTATCGACACCACAACGGTGGGAACTTTGGCTATCGTAAGCACAAAAAACGATAAACAGACGCTATTCCCAAATCAACAAAATCGATATGCCTCGATGGATATGGCAAATATTGTTCTTGCCCAGATAAAAAGAGATATACGATACTCGTTCGACTCCACATGGACGATACGCGGTATAAACAATGCCAACTATGCCGAAAGTCGATTTCCGAGTGTTCCGTCGATGATACTCGAAAGTATGAGCCACCAGAATTTCGACGATATGCGTTTGGGACTCAATCCGCGATTCCAATTTGCCTTTGCTCGTGCGGTGTATAAGGGTGTTTTGAGGTTTTTGTCATACCAAAATCATACACACTATGTGGTGCAACCTCTGCCCGTGCATAATTTTGCAGCCATATTACAAGGCGATTCGGTGCGTTTGAGTTGGTCGCCGACGACCGACCCGCTCGAACCTACTGCCGAGCCATACGGATACGTTGTTTATACGAGAAAAAATATTGGCAACACTCACGCCGGAGGTTTCGACAACGGAGTGTTTGTCAAAAACAACGAGATAACCATTCCAATAGGTACAGATACTATTTTTAGCTACAAAATAACAGCGGTAAACGAAGGCGGCGAGAGTTTTCCGAGCGAGATACTAAGCGTTTGCAAAACCGACAATGCCAAAGGTGAAGTGTTGATAATCAATGGTTTTACGAAAACATCGGAGGCTGCCTATATCGACCAACCGCAGCACAAAGGTTTTCTTTCTGCACAGGAACTCGCAATACCTTACGGCAACGACTATGCCTATACAGGTAGCCAGTACGACTTCGATTTGGCAAATCAATGGACAGACGACGATGCCCCGGGCTTTGGAGCATCGTACGGTATCAACGAACAGATACCGATAGCCGGCAACAATTTCGACTACCCTTACATACACGGTCAGGCGATAAAAGAGGCGGGATACTCGTTTTCGTCGTGTGCTGTGGCAACAGTCGAACAAGGTATCGTGTCGCTCGACGGCATCAAGGCAGTAGATTTGATACTCGGTAAGCAGAAGCGTATTACCAACGCTTTTAGCGGAGAGACCGAATTTCAGACTTTTACACCGTCGTTGCAGGAGGCGATAAAAATATTTTTGGCAAAAGGTAATTCGCTCTTTGTAAGCGGTGCTTATATAGGCAAAGACCTTTATGGTTTGGGCAGTAGTGCCGATGCCGACTTTGCCCGCAATACGCTAAAACTGCTTTGGCGTACCGACAAGGCTGCCAAAAACTGCAATACTGTGGGCGTATATTCACCTCTGTTGGATATGAGCGATATGACGTTTGACAACATATCCGACCGACTTGGCAGTGTGCAGTATGCTGTCGAGAGTGTCGATGCTATCGAGCCTGTCAATGGAAATGCTTATACCATAATGCGTTATGTCGAAAATTCGATGAGTGCTGCCATTGTGTCTAATGGTGCGTATCGGGTGGCAGTGTTGGGCTTTCCGTTCGAGACCATAACGAATAAGGCTCACAGAGCGGTATTGATGAAGAATATAATGCAGTTTTTGAAGTGAATGAAATTTGGGGCAACCGATACTTTTTACTATTTGCTAAAAATAGAGTACCTTTGTGGATATAAGATTTTAGATTAGTGGGATAGATGAGTAATAGGACAGCAAAACCATTTCTTAAATGGGCAGGAGGCAAAACCCAACTTGTAGGCAATATTGAAAAGATGTTGCCACGATTTTTATACAACTCTCAATTTATTTATATAGAGCCTTTTGTAGGAAGCGGAGCGTTGTTGTTTTGGATGTTAAACAATTTTCCAAATCTCAAAAAAGCTGTCATAAATGATATAAATATTGATCTTGTAAATGTTTATAAAACAATAGTTTCTAATCCATTGGAATTGATTTCGGTTCTCGAAATATTGCAAAATGAGTTTCATCAACTTGATGGGAAAGACGAGGAGAAAAAAGCCTACTATTATCAAAAACGTTCTTGTTACAATGCCCGAAACAATTCACAAACCGACCATTCGGCACTTTTTATCTTTCTCAATCGAACTTGTTTTAACGGCTTGTATCGCGTAAATCGCAAAAACGAATTTAATGTTCCGATAGGAAGTTATAAACGCCCTATGATTTGTGATAAAGACAATATTTTAGCCGTAAGTAAAGCCTTGCAAAAAGTAGAAATATTGTGTGGAGATTTTGAGCAGACATTGCCTTATGCAATCGAAAATTCGCTGTTTTATTTCGACCCGCCATACAAACCATTGAGCGAAACATCGAGTTTTAACTCGTATGCAAAAGACGATTTTAATGATGATGAACAAATCAGATTAAGGGATTTTTGCAGACAATTAGACAACCTAAATCACGCTTGGATTTTGAGCAACTCGGATGTAAAAGGGAAAAACGAAACGGATAATTTCTTTGATGACCTTTATGCAGACTTTCAGATTAAAAGAGTTTTTGCCAAACGAAGCATCAATGCCAATGCAGAAAAAAGAGGTGTTTTAACGGAATTATTGATAACCAACCAAATAACCGAAGAAGAATATGTCAGAGCAATTTAGAATATTTTTATCTCAACTTTCGGAAACCAATGCTACACTTGATTATTTCACAGATTTTAATAAGATACGAAATAATGTCAATAAGATTTCAATAAAACTCAATCAGCTAAATTACTTGATTGGAAAAGAAAATTTGGAAGAGGCTATTGGCGAACTTTATGCTGAAAATCCAAAAGTTTTTGAGGTGTTGGGTATATTGATTGCTATTCGCAAGAATAAAAATACCAAGACATTCAATAATATGGGAGAAATTGTCGTAATGAATAGTTATTTTTCTTCGCCAAAATTGGTGTACGAATACATTACAGAAACGGGTTTGGCTGATGTTTTTAGAAATAAAGACATTACCAATTTGGTAGATTATGTTTTTGGAATAGAGGTAGGATTGGACACGAACGCTCGAAAAAATAGAGGTGGAGACAATATGTCAAAGGCGGTTTCGCTTATTTTTGACAAAGCAGGGATATTCTATAAAAAAGAGGTAAGAAATACTATTTTTCCAGAGATTGTCAGTTTAGGAGCGGATGTCAAACAATTTGATTTTGTGATAAAAACTCAAAAGAAAACCTATCTGATAGAAACTAATTTTTACAACACAGGAGGTTCAAAACTAAACGAAGTAGCAAGAGCGTATTCTGATGTTGCACCGAAAATAAACCAATATGAAAATTACGAGTTTGTTTGGATTACAGACGGACAAGGTTGGCTGTCGGCTAAAAATAAACTGGAATAAGCGTACAACATTATTCCGAGTGTGTATAATTTAGCAACCTTGGGAGAGTTTGTGGAGAGAGTGAAAGAGGAATTTCTAATCGAATTTTAAATCTATTATGTATATCAGCAAGTTAAAAATAAAAAACTTTAAGTGTTATAGAGAGGTCAATATCTCTTTTGACCCTGACTTTAATTTAATTATTGGTGAAAATAATAGTGGAAAATCAACCATATTTGATGCATTGAGATTATGGCAATTGGCTTTTCAAAAGTTTTTAAAAGATAGAACAAATAATCAATCTAGTTCTTTTTATGCGTCTCAATTCTTTAGCTTTACTATTGAAGATATTGCTTTTTTACGAATTTTAAGTTTCGATAGTCTGCTTTTCAATAGCTCAAAAAAAGATTTTGAGATAACATTGTTTGTTTCTGATGGAAATATAGAAGTGGAATTACCAATTATTTTTACGAAAACCACAAAAGGACAGATTTTAAATTTTCAGTTCTGTAAACTACCAAATGAAAGACCTAATAAGTCAAATGAAATCTCTCATTTATTTGGAATTCCGAAAGGTTCTGATTTAAAAGATTTATTTTTATTCACTTATATAAATCCAATATTTTCCTTACCGAACAATGAGCCTTTATATTCTAAAGGCTATATATTGAACAAATTAAGGGAATCCAAAGCAAATGAGATAATTAGAAATTTACTTTTTACAATTTCTCCTGAAAAAAAGAAAATAAAAAAAGATCCCAAATCAGACAAACTAATTGAAATTGAGAGTTTGTTAAAAACTATATTGAATATTGATGATATTTCATTTTCGAAAAGGTTAGAAGATGAAGATAGTTATATTAATATATATTCCAAAAATAATATTACGAATACAGAAGTTGAAATTAATCAACTTGGTAGTGGAACTATTAATGTATTGAATATACTTGCTGTTTTAGCATATGGTGACTATGAGAAATTCAAATTAAATTTACTTTTATTAGATGAACCAGACTCTCATTTGCATTTTAATCATCAAAGTCGATTATATAAATATTTGAAAAAAGTTTCAGAAGATAGCAATAAACAAATTTTTATTATTACTCATAATTCTTCTCTAATATCACAATTTGATAAAGTCTTATTCCTTGATAAAAATAAAAGAGACATCAACAATATATTATTAAATGAATATTTAAATCAATACCTGATTAAAATTAACGAAGAGCACTATAAGGTAATTAAAGAGCTAAATGATGAGAAAAAAGAGAGGGAGAGTTCTGAGGAGAAATTAAAATCCATAACCAAACCTATACTATATTGTGAAGGCTCAACAGATGTCGTGATTTTGAAAGCTGCGTTTGAATCTTTATATGGAATAAGTACTTTTTTTGAAGATAATATAGATATTGAGGATGGTAATAGTGAAAGTGGAGTAGCTCAGTTCATCAAAAGTAATTCAAAAAAAGAAATTTGTATTATTGGGTTACTGGATAATGATAGAGCAGGACAGAAACAAGTTGATACAATTAAAAAAAATATTCCAAAACCTTATGAAATAAAAAAAAAATCGGATATACATTATCAAAAATATAATGATAGGGAAGAATTGAAAACACATATATTTATTACTTCCTATTCCAGAGTTCCGAAAAGAACAAGCTACTTTTTTTGAGAGAAATTTATATATTGAGTATATGTTTTCTAATGAAACATTGAAAAATAAACTTAAAGTGGAAATGATTAAAGAAAAAGGTGAAACCTTTGAAAAAATAAAATTGGGAAGCGATGGAAAGATAAATCAAGAGGAAAAAGACAAGGTAACGAAAAATATTAATTCTTTAAATTCGGAAGATTTTATACATTTTAGACCATTATTTGAAAAAATTGCAAAAATTATAGGATATACTTTACCAGAAAATGCTTAAACCCTATTTCCAATCTGAGGACAAAAAATTCTATCTTCTTCACGGAGA
The DNA here is from genome assembly GCA_041814825.1 of Bacteroidota bacterium. Classification (GTDB taxonomy): domain Bacteria; phylum Bacteroidota; class Bacteroidia; order Bacteroidales; family Paludibacteraceae; genus F0058. The sequence continues at coordinate 23,178 of JBGXXV010000122.1, forward strand.
TACAATGGAGTTTTTGCTTCAATTTGAACATAAGTTTGATATGGTTTTTGCTGATCCGCCCTACTTTTTGTCCAATGATGGATTGTCTATCCAAAACGGACAAATTACAAGTGTAAATAAGGGTGAATGGGACAAATCACAAGGGTTTGAATACATTAATGCGTTCAACAGAAAGTGGTTGTCGTTGGTTCGTGAAAAAATGAAAGACAATGCAACCATTTGGATAAGTGGCACAATGCACAATATTTTTTCAGTTGGACAGATTTTAACTGAATTGGGTTTCAAAATTCTAAATATAATCACTTGGGAAAAGACCAATCCACCGCCTAATTTTTCGTGTAGATATTTTACGCATTCTACCGAACAGATTATTTGGGCAAGGAAAAGTGAAAAAACGCCACACTATTTCAACTATGAACTAATGAAGCAACTCAATGGCGGAAAGCAAATGAAAGACGTGTGGAAGTTGCCCGCCATAGCTCCTTGGGAAAAATCGTGTGGCAAACATCCCACACAAAAACCTTTATCCGTCCTCACTCGTTTGATATTAGCTTCAACAAAGCCAAATGCGTGGATTTTAGACCCATTTGCAGGCAGCTCTACAACAGGAATTGCGGCTAATTTGGCTAATCGTCGGTTTCTTGGTATAGACAAGGAAATAGAATTTACGGAATTGAGTAAAAAACGTAAGTTGGAGATATGCAATCCAAATGTAATACAAATATTTAGGCAAAAAATGCGAGGATTTAACCATAAAAAAGAGTTCGAACAAATTTTAGAAACAGAG
>JBGXXV010000123.1:0-14137 GCA_041814825.1 Bacteroidota bacterium
CTCTGGCAGTAAAGATGATTAATGATGCCATAAAACATCTCGGTGTTCCCGAAGGTATGGTACAAGTAGTGGAAGAACCTTCCATCGAAAAGACACAGGCTCTTATGGTTATGTGCGATGTAACGTTGGCAACAGGCGGTATGCCTATGGTCAAGTCTGCTTATTCGTCGGGCAAACCCTCGTACGGTGTGGGAGCCGGCAATGTTCAGGTAATACTCGACCGCTTTATCGACTACGATTTGGCAGCAAGCAAAATCATAACAGGGCGTGCTTTCGATAATGGTATAATATGTTCGGGCGAACAGAGTTTTATCTATCCCCGCAACAACAAACAAGAGGTGTTCGAGGCCTTTACCCGTCAGGGAGCATATTTCGTAACGGGCGAAGAACGCGAAAAAATAGTCAATGCCGTATTCGAAGACGGTATGTTGGCAAGAGATATAGTCGGACAAAGTGTACGTTTTATAGCCGACAAAGCAGGCATAAATATACCCGAATCTACCAAAGTGATAGTGGTAGAAGCCAATGGTATAGGAAGAGAAGATATTATATGCAAAGAAAAAATGTGTCCTGTTATGGCGTGTTTCCCGTACGACTATTTCGAGGAGGCAATAGATATAGCCAAAACAAACCTATTCCTCGAAGGAAACGGACATACGGCAGGTATTCATTCAAACAATCAGGCGAATATTATAAAAGCGGGCATCGACCTTTCGGTATCCAGACTTATTGTGAATGCTCCCTGTGCTACCACAGCAGGGGGCTCTATTCAGAACGGTCTGCCTGTTACAAATACTCTCGGGTGCGGAAGTTGGGGCAACAACTCTATTTCGGAAAATTTCACCTACAAACACTTATTAAATATAACACGTGTTGCCCCTCTTTCTACCCGTATCCAAATACCATCGGACGACGAACTTTGGCGATAGATGTCTTGTAGCAAAAAAGTAGTTTTTTCTTTAATTTAATTATATTTATTTACTTTCTTCAGCATAATTGTGCGAACAGAGGTGGTTCTCCAAAAAAACCACCTCTGTTTTTATTTTATTGTACACTTGTCGTTATTTATGGTTTATCGATAGTATCGGAAGTATCTTTCTCTTGCGGGATTACTTCTAATAGCTCTACTACGAATATTAATGTCGCAAATGGTTCGATCATATTACCTGCTCCTCGTTCGCCATAGGCAAGCTCGGAAGGGATATAGAACTTAAATTTTGAACCGGCCGGCATAAGTTGTAGCCCTTCTGTCCAACCCGGTATAACATTTTTAAGCAAAAAAGTTATAGGTTCGCCACGTTCGTAAGAACTGTCGAAAACCTTTCCGTCTATGGTTGTACCTTCGTATTGAACTTTTACGTTATCTTCTGCGGTTGGCTTTACACCACTTCCCATAGTAATAACTTCGTATTGAAGTCCCGACGGGGTAGTGATGACACCCTCTTTTTTCTTGTTGTTTTCAAGAAAATCTTTTTGTTTTTGTGCTTTAAGTTTTTGATTTTCTTTTATTATGCTGTCGAGTTTTTCAAAAGCCTCTTTCATCTTGTCGTTGTCGAATTGGTTAGCACCTCTTGCAGTCTCTTGTACTCCTTTTACCATCCAATCCCAGTCTATGGCAATACCATGCTGTTCGGAGTTTTGTTTTAGCCCCTCTGCCACATTTGCACCTAAGGCGTACGATATGATTTCGTTTGCGGTTGTGGGACTGACAATCTCAGTCTTAGCACTCTTTTTTTTCTCTTTTTTTGTTTTTTGTGCATAAATAGGAGTAATGCACATAATTGCGATAGCGATTAAAAATATTTTTTTCATTTTTACTTATTTTGTGATTGATTTATTAATACATTTTTGTATGCATCCAATAGCTTATTGGCTGCGATAAAGGGTGTTATTTTGTTTTCCAACAAATTGTTCTCTACTTCTTGCAACAACTCTTCGATTGTTGGGTTGTTGTAAAAATTGTTTTTCAAAAACTGTTCTATGGTTTCGTACATCCAATATTTCGATTGATTTAATCTTTTGGATATAAAGTACCCATTGTGTTTGGTAAATGTTACATAATCTTCTACCATTTGCCATAGCTTATCCAAATCTATATGTTCGAAAGCCGAACACGTTTGTACCTTTGGCGACCAGCCCGATTGTGGTATAGGAAAAAGATGCAAAGCATTCGTAAAATGATTTTTTGCAATATTTGCCTTATCTATATTGCTTCCGTCTGCTTTGTTTATAGCTATCCCGTCGGCCATTTCCATAATACCTCTTTTTATGCCTTGCAGTTCGTCGCCGGTACCTGCAAGTTGTATCAACAAAAAGAAGTCAACCATAGAGTGAACAGCGGTTTCGCTCTGTCCGACACCTACGGTCTCTACGAATATTACATCGAATCCCGCAGCCTCACATAGTATGATGGTCTCCCTTGTTTTGCGTGCCACTCCTCCCAACGAACCGGCCGAGGGCGAAGGACGAATGAATGCGTTTTTGTGTACCGCCAACTGTTCCATTCGAGTTTTGTCTCCAAGTATAGAACCTTTGGTTATCGAACTGCTCGGGTCTATAGCCAGTACGGCAAGTCGTTTGCCACTGTTGACTATATCCATACCCAATGCGTCGATAAGCGTACTTTTGCCTGCTCCGGGTACACCTGTTATACCCATTCTTATCGAATTGCCCGAATATGGCAGGCATTTTTCTATTACTTGTTGCGACATCGTATAGTGTTCTTCAATAGAGCTTTCTATAAGAGTAACTGCCTGAGAAAGAATAGATATATTGCCCGACAAAATACCTTGTACGTAGTCATCAACCGAATATTGAGGGCGTTTTTTTATCTTTGTAAAATAAGGGTTTCGTACGGTTGGTGGCACTTCCAGAGCTTTCTGTATTTTGAGCCCTTGATATTGTTCACACTCTTCGTAATGTTTGTATCTCATTGTTTTACTGTTTGTAGATTGTGTGTTATTGGCTATCGTATTTAGTTTTGTAAACCAAAGCAAAATGTCTCATCTGTTTTACCATAGACAACAGCCCATTCGAACGGGTTGGCGAGAGATGTTCGTTTAATCCTATTCTATCTATGAAATATAGGTCGCTATTCAAGATTTCGTCGGGAGTTCGACCCGAAAGTACTCTCATAAGCAAGACCACAATACCTTTTACTATAATGGCATCGCTTTTGGCTTTGAAAAATACTTTTCCCTCACTATATTCGGCTACAATCCAAACCTTACTCTGACATCCTTCTATGAGATTTGTGTCTGTCTCTTCGTTTGCGGGGAAATCCGTCAGAGAGTTGCCCAAATCCACTATATATTGGTATTTGTCGAGCCAATCATCGAATACGGCAAACTCTTCTATTATCCGATTTTGTACTTCGTCTATGGTTATATTATCTTTCATAGGTATGCCATTTGTGTTTTTTGTCTATTTTATTAATGCAAAAAGTACAATTAATTTTATTGTACTTTTTGCAACTGTTTTTCTAATTACTACAAGAGTTTATTTTATTATTGGAATAGAAGTGAACCTATTTTTTCCTTCAATAGATAGATTTTCTATTATAATTAGATATCCTCCTTTTTCAAGTCCTGTGGTCGATAACTCTATTTTGTCCGAAAAGTCTTTTGACGAGATTAGTTGTGATGCTAATGAGTATATGTGTGCTCTATATGTTCCACTTGTAGCAGCTGTTATAATCCAGCTATTGTCGGTCGATATACCTACTGTGAACGGATCGTTAGTGTCGGTATTGTTGCCGCCGCTACCATTACCGAATACAAATTGTATTATGTCGTCGGTTTTGGTTATTTCGGATACTTGTCTATTATTCCAAGATTTGTTGTCTCTTGATACGAATTTGAATTTGTTTTTCTTTGGGTCTGGGGTTGGATATGTGTCTCCTGCCACAGATGCTTTGCCGGTAATAGAGTCGGCTTCCATAATATCCATTCTGTATGGAGAGGTATTATTTGGACGATTGTATTCCCAATCGTTTTTATTGTACATTACCCTCCATATAAGCATTCCATTGGCAGGCAAATATGTATCGAACGACTCTTTTTTGCGATTTTCCAACAAATAGAAGTTGACAGGATTGGGGCTTTTACCGTCAAGATTGTGTGAGCCGTCTGCATTTTGAGACACAAGGTAGGCTTCGGGTGTGGTACCGCTAAGAGTGTTTAATGTATATGTTTCGGAGTTTATAAGCGGAGTAGGGGTAATCCAACCCATAAAAAATCTTTCGTAAGCCGAGTAACCACAGGGGACATCCCCTCCGTTACCAGGTCCGTTATAACATCCACCGTCCATTAAATCCCAAGTGTATAGAGTAGAACTATTGCTTCCGTCTGTTTTATAAAAATCCGGAAGCCCCATAAAGTGTGAAAATTCGTGACAGAAAGTACCTATACCTGCCATTCTTTGTCCAGAGTGTCCGCGAAATTCGGGCATTACTACATAGTCTCTTACTCTTACGCTACCTACTACAGGTGTACCGCTCACTCGAAAACAGTGTGGCCAAATCGCATTAGCGCTACCGCCCTCTGCTGTGCCATAACCGGCATAGAATACACAGACATTGTCGATATATGAGTCTCCGTTAGTGTCATACTGTTTCAAATCTACTCCACTATTCATCGCTAAACTACATGCTTCTACAATAAGTTCTCCCACATTTAAATCTATTGAGCCGTTGGCGCCGTCGGCACCATAGTATGCCATAGTTTTGGAAGCCTGAAAAGGACCTACTACATCGAAAGTCGGCGAGAATTTGGAGTGCGAACTGAACTCGAAATAGTCTTTTGCAGAACCTATTGCTCCATTTACGCTATATCCTTTTTGGTTTAGCAAATTGTTGAATTCGTCTTTGGTACGGGAGAATGCCAAGTTCGAATATCCGATAAGTACCACAAGGTATTTGTCGCCACCCACATACCCTCCGATTCTCTGAGGAGAGCCGCTACGGGTAGCCATACTCTGTTGGTGGCGGATAGGATTGACTTTGGGTACTATATCGTTGAAATTATTCTTTTGAGCTATGTTTTTGAGAAAAAGTTTTTCTTCATTTGTACGTTTTGAGATTGGTTTACATACAAAGTTTGAGGCGGTGATTACCCCATCTTCCGACATTGTTGCAAATTTGTAAAATCCGTCTTCTGCTTCTTTTATAAGATAGCCGTCTTCCGATGTTGCATAGTTAAAATGCTCATCTCCATGCAATCTGATTGTAATCTTTGTCCCGTCCGGTTGAATAACTTCGATAGGCAAATGCAATGCCGGTACTGCATAAGCCAAAGTATAAGACAATATTATTGTCAAAACTAATGTTGCTTTTTTCATAAAAAAATTTTTTTAATAATTTATTGAATTACTTTTTTTAATTTACTATTCTTTGATATCTTTTTGAGATATTGCCTTTTACATAGTGTCATCTCCGTGCTGTTGTCCACTATGTATTTAGATGCTACTATCTCTTTTTTATTATTAATCTTGCCATAACAAAAATATCCGTCACTATCTTTTACTATTACATATCCGTCGAGAGTAGTATAATAGTGTTGCCATTCGTCGCCAAATAATCTTACTGTAATAGTGTCGCCATTGGGTTGAGTTAGTATAATCGGGTTTGGTGTAGCCGGTACACGAGAAGGGTACTGCCCCCAAACCTGACAAAAACCTGTTGTCAACATCAATACTAAAAATAAATATTTCATCTATATCAATCAAATAATGTTGGACTATACTTGTACAGTTTATTTAAAATCATTCTAATAACAGTCTCTCTGAAAAATTTACCCTTACTTTTTATATTGTTTTTTTTACAATAATTGTCGATAAATATCTTTTCTTCATCATTTAGCATGACCATAACTCTATGAGTCCGCAATTGTTTTGCCTTTTTCTTGTCTGCCATTATTTATTATTAGTTCCATTTTGCAAATATATAAAAAAATATATAACTACAAGAAAAATATATTGAGAAATATTATAAGCAAAATTTTATTTGCAACGATAATTATTTACTATTCAGCAAATAAAACGGTAAAATATTTTTATTTAACAAACAAATAATCGTCTATGGTATTAAGACTTAGGTTGATATAAAATGTTTAACTCATACTATTCATTTTTAATACATTTAATAAAATATAGTTATTATTTACTATCGAGCTATATCGGACAAGGCGACGAACAAAAAACAACCCCCTTACCAACTCAAAACTTTTTCCTAACTTTGTCATCTGATTTTTTTAACGACCAATAGTAAAAGATGTCCGATTTTATCGAAAAAGAAGATTTACAAAACGAACAGGAAAGCGAGATTTTGCCACAAAACGACGACAGCGACCGGACAGCCGATACGGATGAGGACGAAAAGTCGCATTCGGGCTATCACTTACCCTCTATAATCGACGAAAAGAGTATGCACCACCTACCCGGTATGTTCTATACGTGGTTTTTGGATTATGCCTCTTATGTCAATCTGAGCAGGGCTATACCGCATATTACCGACGGACTGAAACCCGTGCAACGTCGTGTGTTGCACTCTATGAAACGGATGGAAGACGGACGTTACAATAAGGTGGCAAACATAGTGGGACACACTATGCAGTTTCACCCGCACGGCGATAGCTCCATATACGAGGCACTTGTCGGACTGGGACAAAAGAATATCCTCATCGACACACAGGGTAACTGGGGCAATATCCTCACAGGCGACGGAGCGGCGGCGGCTCGTTATATAGAGGCACGTTTGTCGAAGTTTGCTATCGACGCCGTTTTCAACCCCAAAACAACGGAATGGAAGCCCTCATACGACGGCAGAAACAACGAACCGATAGCCCTGCCCGTGAAATTCCCGTTGCTGTTGGCACAAGGTAGCGAGGGTATAGGTCTGGGGCTAAACTCCAAAATATTGCCTCACAACTTCAACGAACTGCTCGATGCCACCATACTATACCTGCAAGGGCGGGAGTTTGAACTCTTCCCCGACTTTTTTACCGGCGGTATGATAGACGTAAGCCGCTACAACGAAGGGCAGAAAGGAGGCAAGGTGCGTATCAGAGCCAAGATAAGCAAGTCGCAAAACAATAGAGCCCTTGTAATAAGCGATATCCCTTACGGCATTACCACGTTACAACTTATCGATAGCATAATAAAAGCAAACGAGAAAGGTAAGATAAACGTCAAAAAGATAGATGACAATACAGCCGAAAATGTGGAGATAATAGTACATTTAGATGCAAAAACATCGTCCGACAAGACCATAGACGCTCTATATGCTTTTACACAGTGCGAAATATCATATTCGCCCAACTGTTGCGTTATCGACAACGACAAACCGATATTTACCACAGTATCCGAAGTGCTTCGTCGCAGTACAGACAACACGGTAAATCTACTCAGAGCCGAACTCGAAATAGAACGGGGCGAACTTACGGAACAGCTGCTTTTTGCGTCGCTCGAAAAAATATTTATCGAAGAGCGGATATACAAGGACAAGGAGTTCGAAAGTGCCAAATCCGAAGCCGTTGCCCTAAAACATATCGACACAAGGCTCGAACCCTACAAAGAGTCGTTTGTAAGGGCAATCACCAACGACGACCTCAAACGACTACTCGATGTAAGAATGGCTCGTATTCTCAAATTCAACACCGACAAAGCACAGGATAATATCATAGGATTGAAGGGAAAGATAGAGGATATAGACTACAAGCTCGACAACCTAATAGAGTACGCCATAGAGTGGTTTGAGTATCTGAAAAAGAGTTATGGAGCCGGTTTTGAGCGTCGAACGGAGATACGCAGTTTTGAAAATATCGAGGCAACGAAGGTGGTGGAGGCAAACGAAAAACTGTATGTCAGTCGCCAAGACGGCTTTATCGGCACAAATCTAAGGAAAGAGGAGAATATAGAGTTTGTACAAAACTGTTCGGATATAGACGACATCATTGTTTTCTTTAAGAACGGTAAATATAAAGTTGTAAAAATATCCGAGAAACAGTTTGTGGGCAAGGATATAGAGTATGTTGCCGTCTATAAACGCAACGACCAACGAACCATTTTCAATGCAGTCTATCGCGACGGTAAAAACGGGGTATATTACATCAAACGTTTCTATGTGAGCGGAGTAACCAGAGATAAGGAGTACGACCTCACAAACGGACTTAACGACTCACGACTCGTATATTTTTCTGCCAATCCAAACGGAGAGGCCGAAGTGATACGTGTTACGCTCAAACCTACTTCGAGAAAGATAAAGAAGATGCAGTGGGATGTCGATTTTAGTGCCATCGCTATCAAGGGACGTGCCTCGCGGGGTAATCTGCTGACCAAATTTCCGGTATCAAAGATTGTATTCAAACAGGGAGGAGGCTCTACGCTCGGAGGCACTCATATATGGTTCGACAGAGATGTCTTAAAGCTCAATCAAGACCGGAGGGGCGACTATTTAGGTGAGTTCTTCAACAACGATTTGATATTGGTGGTCTTCCGTAACGGCGATTTTTGTACCACAAACTTTGATATTACCAACCACTATGCCGAGGATATTCTATTGATAGAAAAATTTGAACAGGATAAGATATGGAGTGCCGCACTCTTCGATGCCGAACAGGGATTCGACTATATCAAGCGATTTAAGTTTGAGCCTTCGGCAAAACGCGTGTCGTTCACAGGCGAAAATGAGGGTTCGTCGCTCAAACTTATATCAGACGATGCATATCCGTTGTTTAAAATCACGTTTGGAGGCAAAGATGCCAAACGTGAGCCGATAGAAATAGATGTGGAGCAGTTTATAGGCGACAAATCGTATAAGGCAAAGGGCAAACGCATAACCACTTACGAAATAGCCTCTATCGAACGTATGGAGCCTATACGTATGCCCGAATCGAATGAGGAGACCTCATCGGCAGACGACAGCGATACCGTCGATGAGCAACAACCTAAGAACAGAGATTTCGACGCTCCGTCGCAAACCACATTGATATACGACCAAGACGACCTTACGCAAGGCAGTCTATTCAAATAGTAATTTTTTTATAAATAAAATGAATAATATGAACGCTATTAAAAATTTTGAAGAGCTAAAAAATCATTTAAAAAACACAGGCACTCGCAAACGACTTGCTTTGGCCAATGCACTCGACTCTCATTCGCTCGAAGCGGTGATGATGTCGGTAGAGGAGGGTTTTATTGATGCCTACCTTGTGGGTAAAAAAGAGGAAGTAACCAAATTGTTGGAGCAGGAGTTTGGCGACAAAGCCAAAGAGTATGAACAGTACCTGCATATTGTCGATTGTCGTGGCGACGCCACCGAAGCAGCCACAGAGGCGGCTCTAATGGTTCGCAACAAACAGTGCGATATGTTGATGAAAGGACTTGTAAACACCGATGTTATACTGCGTGCGGTACTCAACAAAGAGAAAGGCATACACACGCCGGGCAATGTGTTGGCTTTCAACTCCTGTTTCGATATTCCGATGTACCACAAGCTCGTATTTATGACAGACCCTGCCATAATACCCGAACCAACCAAGGAACAACGTATTGCGATGATAAAATACAGCATCGAGACAGCACGCAAATTCGGTGTAGCTCGTCCCAAAATAGCCCTTATACACGCCACCGAGGTAGCCAACCCCAAAATACGATTTATGCAGGACTATCTCGATATAATGGAGATGTACCGCAACGGTGAGTTTGGCGATGTCATAATGGACGGTCCTATTGATATTTTCCTTGCTATCGACAAAGAACGCGGCGAGATAAAACGTATCGACACACCGGTGCTCGGCGATGCCGATATACTGATATTCCCCGACTTCCAATCGGCAAACGTATTCTACAAGACAGCTCAAACCTTCGGTAACGCATCGATGGCAGGACTTGTTTACGGAGCCGACTCGCCTGTGGTTATCACATCGCGTTCGGACAGCACCGACACCAAGTTTTATTCTATATGTATGGCGTGTGTGTTGGCATAGTATTAGTATTTAGCATATAAAAAAGGGGTGTTTCGACAGAGATACCCCCTTTTTTATATCGTAAATCATTGCTGTCCGATATATCATCAATTATATAAATGTACCAAAAAAAACAATATAGTTTTTTTCTGGTTTAGGTTGGGGCTATCTGCCCCATACCCCGAATTACTTTTTTGTCTTGACACAAAAAAGTAATCAAAAAAGGTCAAGGCTGACGTTCCGAGCCGACCCACTATGTGCTTGCTCGCTAAACGAAAGAACTCGCTACGCTCAAAACAGACGAAAAAAGGGTATCCGAAACGGATACCCCTCCATAATTATATTTTTTACTTTCTTCATTTATTCTTTTACTACTTTTCCTACTTTATTTCCTACTGTTACCATATATGTACCTGTCGGTAGTTGGCTTACGTTGAGCGTAGTTGTGCCGGCGATAGTGGTGGCGGTCATTACCACACGTCCCGATAGGTCGGTGATAGTTATGTCCTTACCTGTTTCTTCGGTGTTTATGGTGATGTAGTCGTTTGCAGGGTTGGGATAGATGGACAGAGGTTCGGTTTGTAGTGTAAATATGCCCGAATTGATAGGTGTTATCACGACCTCGGTTGTTACTATCTGTCCGTCTTTTACTACTGCCATACCTCTCGATTCGACGGCAGCCACAGCTGCACCTTCGGGGGCGGTAACTTCGCAACCGGTGAGGGTAATCTCTTGGAAGTCGCAAATACTGCCGTCTGTGCCGTTGGCTTTTACCTTAGCGTTGTCGATAACGAGTTTTTCGCCTCTTTTGCCGTCATAGCCTGCAATACCCCAATTGCCTTTGGCTTCTACGGAGGTATTTTTGATAGTTAGTGTGGCGTTGGCTATTATATATATAGAGGCGGCACTTGGGGTATTGGCTATTAGAGAAGAGCCCGAAATCAGAACATCTCTGCCTGAAAAAATAGCTGCATAAGCTCCCGATGTATTTATCTCGTTTGTACCTATAAGGTTTATCTTATACACACCTTCTTCTGCACTTGTGGAGATATACAAGAGACTGCCGTCAACCGCATTAATTTTTACGTTGTCGAATGTAAAGGTTTTGGAGTCGAAGTCGTAGGTAATAGAGCCACTCTGAAGCCCGAGTCCGGGGAAATTGTCGTTGTTGATAGCCCCCGCATTTTCGGGAGTAAGCTCTGTGCCGACTATCGTAATGTTGTAGCCTGTCTGTGCGGTCATCGCTCCGCATGCAAATAGTCCTACAAATAGTGCGATGATACTCTTTCTAAATAGATTTGATTTCATAAGTTAAAAAAAATAATTAAGTTATACATTAAATATTATTTGATTTATTTTATATTATCTTTTGTCGTCGAATCCGAATTCTTTCCACTGCTCCTGTGGAAAATCGAGTTTAATCCGTTTTTTGGCTTCGGCATACTGTTTTTCCATCGATTTAAGTGTAGCTTCGAGTTTTGCTGTTTGCTCTTTTAGGGCTGCTTTGAGTTTTTCTTGTTGGACGTTGAGCATTTCGGCTTCAGAAGTATCTGAGGCAAACTTGCCGATAAAGGTGTCGTCCAACTTAGCCGACAAAGAGGCTTTGTTTGCTTTCATAGCTTCTAACATCAATTTTGAGCGGACAATAGTCTCTGCATAAGATTTTCTTGACATAATAATTATTTTTTTTATTGGTTAATAATATGCTATTTATAATAATAAATAAACCGATTGTTTTTTTGTATGTGGCAAAGCCCGCACGATGTTGTGCAAAGCCCGCACAATGTTGTGTAAAGTTCGCACGATGTTGTGCAAAGTCCGCACGATGTTGTGTAAAGTTCGCACGATGTTGTGTAAAGTCTGCACGATGTTGTGTAAAGTCTGCACGATGTTGTGTAAAGTCTGCCAACGATTGTAAATGTCTTTTTCGAGCATTGAGACATAGCATAAAGAATAAGTATTAATGGAAGGCAAAACACCACAAAAAACAGCTGCAATGAAGATACTCGGAGCAGTGTGGTAGGAGTGAAATATGTTTTCTGCCTTTGTGTTCATAAGTATTCTTTACTTTGTTTTTTAATCTATTTCTATGTGCAAAAATAAAATTTTTTTTTTAAAACAAAACATATATTATAAAAATTATCACAAAAAAATTTTTTTTTGCTGTTTACTCCCAAGCCCTGCCATACTTTGTTTTCCAAACCTAAATTACCTTTGCACACCTTGCGGTAAAATAGTCAATAAAAAAACACCCAAGTGGAAGTAGTTTTTTTTGAGTGTATCGTTTTTTCATTCTTCATTCTTAACTCTTCATTCTTCACTCTTACAATAGCCAAAGGGCTGACGGCAAAAAAAACGAAATATCTGTAAATTGATAATTATTTTGTAATTTTGCCCGCAAAATATAATGTAGCCTAAATCTTTCGTTTTTAATGGATATTCTGCTTGTAATTATCACGTCGCTTGTGTTATCTGCGTTTTTTGCAGGAATGGAGATAGCTTTTAATTCGTCAAACAGACTGATAGCTAAGATAGACAGTGCCGACAAATCGATAGCAGGTACTATTATTGCGCTGTTTTATAAAAACTCCGGACAGTTTATATCTACCATGCTCGTGGGCTGTAATATAGTTTTGGTAATATACTCCATAGCTATGGCAAGAGTACTGGACCCGTATATAAAATCTTATATTACCGATAATACCTTGCTTGTAAGTTTGATACAAACCCTAATAGCCACTACAATAGTAATATTTATAGGTGAGTTTATACCTAAAACCATATTTAGATACAACTCCAACTTTTGGTTACGTTTCTTCTCGCCCGTTACTTTTATTTTTTATATTATATTGTACCCTATATCGAAACTCTCTATGTGGCTTTCGGCGGGTATCCTCAGGATATTTGGCATTAAAATCAACCTGCACAATCAGACAGACGTATTCGATAAGGTAGATTTGAGCTTCTTGCTCGAAGAGACAATCGAAAAATCGTCGAGCCAGAGTATAGAAAATGAGATAAAAATATTCAAAAACGCTCTCGACTTCTCTTCTGTAAAGCTACGTGAATGTATAGTGCCTCGCAACGAAATAGAGGCTCTTGATATAGAAACGGCTTCGCTCGAAGACCTTAGAAGCACCTTTGCCGAATCGGGTTTTTCGAAAATACCTATATATAAAGACACCATAGACAATATAATAGGTTATATCCACTCTTCGGATTTGTTTGAGCAGACGGAAGACTGGCGTACGCTGTTGCGAAAGATACCTGTGGTACCCGAAACTATGCCTGCCAACAAGTTGATGCATTCGCTTTTGAAAGAGAAAAAGAGTATCGCCGTCGTAATTGACGAATTTGGAGGTACAGCAGGTATTGTTACGTTAGAAGATATAATTGAAGAGATTTTCGGAGAAATCGAAGACGAACACGACACCAATGTATATGTATTAAAAAAAACAGCCGACAACGAGTATCTTATCTCCGGACGACTCGAAATAGACACTATCAATCGCAAACTAAACCTCGGTTTGCCCGAATCGGACGAGTATGTAACCCTCGCCGGATTTCTCCTCCAACACTACCAAAAGATACCAAAACTAAATGAATCTATCGAGATAGAGAATTGGACTTTCAAGGTGGTACAGGCTACAAACAATAGAATAGAGTTAGTAAAACTCACTGTAAAATAAGAGGTTTAGACAAAAATGCGATTATTGCGAAAATAACAGTAGCAAATAGTTTTCCCTATATTCCGCATTAGAAAAGACGTTTGGCTATCGGAATGTTTTTAACATTTCATTGGTGCTGTCTGCCCCAATTGTTGTTGAACTGTTTAATCGTTTAAACGGCGAAACGTTCGATACACGTAGAGCGGCGTTAGCGGTAGGCTCGGGGCAACCCACAGGACGCAGGGAGCGTTAAGAACGATATTCGATTCATTCGCACTAAATATCGTTTTGGTTGTTGGATAACAATGCAGGCGAATGAATATATATCGTTTAGCTCACAAGTCCGATGTGGGTCGAGCCGAAAGCGTGCCGCAATTCTTTTTTTGCTAACTTTTTATTCTGGCTGTGTTTTAAAAAGTATGATGATGTAAAAATTTGACAATTAGGGAATAAAGTTGTATTTTTGTTGAATGCTAATAACAATAAAACTCCACTGCCCCAATTGTC
>JBGXXV010000124.1:0-21625 GCA_041814825.1 Bacteroidota bacterium
GCCGAAAAGCTTATGATATAAAAGTATCTAAGTTGGATTATGAGAAAGAGAGGTTTAGATGGGACTAACAAAGGCTTGTTTCGCTACGGCTACGCCTTCGCTACACAAGCCTTTGTTAGCAACACCAAAATATTCAAAATTATTATATAACTTTGCAACACAATAAAAAAACTATTTACACACTTTTGGGGATAATACCAGCAAGTTTTTAAAGTTGCATTTGTGAATGCTTTGCATTTCACATTCCTTAATGTGCAGATAAAAAGTAGCCTCAGATTGTACAGAGTCAAACGAAAAGTCTTTATGGGTGGTTTTACTATTGGGTTACTGCTCGATTTTTGCACTTTCTTTGATATGGGGCATTAGGTTTGCTTTTCGCATACGGTCTTCGAGCCATTGTCTTTTTTCGGATACTTTGCCTGTCAGGTATTTTTCTATCATAAGCGATACAATAGGGGCAGCCCAAGTGGCTCCATATCCGGAGTTTTCTACTACTATTGCCATGGCTATCTTGGGGTCGTCTTTGGGAGCAAAGGCAATAAAAATAGAGTGATTCTCTCCGTGAGGGTTTTCGGCAGTACCTGTTTTGCCACATATTATTATGCTGTCGAGTTTTGCTATACGAGCGGTAGAGCCGGTGCCACCACCATTTACAGCCCACTCCATACCTTTTATTATAGGTTCAAAATATTGTGGCTCAATTGTGGAGTATCTTCTATTGGTGTATGCCGTATCCGGAGGTATTCCTTCGATTTTTTTCAATACATGCGGACGTATCCAGTAGCCACGATTGGCTATAATGGCACAAAAGTTAGCGAGCTGAATAGGTGTAGAGAGTATTTCTCCTTGTCCTATCGATATGGAAACCACGTTGAGACTTCTCCATTTGTCTTTGCCGTGTATTCGGTCGTAAGTGTCTGTATTGGGGATAAATCCGCGATTTTCGTTTGGGAAATCGACTCCGAGTTTATACCCAAATCCCAACGATACTATATCCCTTTTCCATTCGTTGAAAGCATTCTTGATATTACCATATTTGGGGTCGTCGAGCATCTTTCGCAGAGATGCACAATAGTATGCATTGCAAGAGTTTGATATTGAGTTTGCCAAATCGAGAGGCGAAGAGTGTGCGTGGCAACCTACACGAAAACTACCCACCACATACCCCATGTGGCACGAAAAACGTGTATCGGCATCTATAATCTTTTGATGTTCAAAGATGAGAGCATTTGCCGTTTTGAATGTACTGCCCGGAGGATAATATGCCATCATAGGGCGGTCTAAGAGTGGTTTGTATGGGTCTTTTAGCAACTTGGCATAGTTTTCGCCACGCTGTTTGCCTATAAGCTCCGACAGGTCGTAGCTTGGCGAAGAGACAAGAGCGAGTATCTCGCCGGTAGCAGGTTCGATAGCAACAATACTGCCTACTTTGTTTTGCATAAGCATTTCGCCGTATGCCTGTAAGTCTATATCTATACTTAGAGTGAGAGCTTTGCCGCCGACAGGCGGAATATCTTCTTTGCCGTCTTTGTATCTGCCCTGTATTCTGCCATTTACATCTCTGAGAAAAATTTCTAATCCGTTTTTGCCTTTCAAAATATCTTCATACTGCTTCTCTACACCGCTTACACCGATATAGTCGCCCTGTTTATACTCGTCTCCTCTTTTTTTGAGAATAGCTTTTGATACCTCTCCTATAGAGCCTATGGCGTGGGCAGCATAAGGGGTGGTGTATTGTCGCATTGTACGACTGATAAGCGAGATACCCGGGAACTTCCATATAACTTCCTGTAATACGGCAGCATCTTCGGGCGTCAGTTGAGTAATAAATTTTTGCGGTATTAGTGAAGAGTAGTTGGGGTTTTTGCTTTTATCTTTGAGAGCATTGAGCTTTTCGACAAAACTCTCTTTTTCGATACCCAATACCGCACACAATTCCGTAGTATCAATAGGAGTACCCTGTTTTTTGAGGTCGTCCCATTTTTTTACTATAATATCCAGGTCGTAAATAGGTTGGTTGAAAACCAATAGTTTGCCGTTACGGTCGTATATAAGCCCTCGTATTGCATAGACTGTTTTGCGTAAAAAAGCATTGTCGTCTGCCTGAGCACCGTAGTCTTTGATTATCTGCAAATTGGCGAGTTGCCCTATTAGTATTAATGCGATAAATACTGTAAATATTTTGATATACAAACTTCTGTATTTAAAATTATCTCTCATTATATTTTTTTAGAGTTACAGACTGTATAAAGAATATGAAAACAGATGTAATAAGCGTACTAACTCCTGTTTTTTGCAAAATCGGTAATATCAACTCAAAAGAGAAAGCCTCCAAAGAAAATACGGTAAAACAGTATATAAACACAATTAATACGATATATTTGTAATAATCATAAGAGAATTTTACAAATAGACTGGTATTGTATTCCAGTTCATCTTTTGAGAAAAAGAGATTTAACACCCATCTGCGAATGGCAGCCACCAATGTTGCGGCAAAGGTATGTACTCCGTAGCTTTGAGAAAAAATATCTATAGTTAGTCCTATTACAAAGGCAATTAGCATAAACGGAATAGTTTTGACATTAAGCGGAGCCACTATTATGAGAAGCAAATAGGCAAATACACAACCATATCCAAGTAGCGTAATCTGATTAAAAACAAGTATTTGAAACAATACTAGCACCGATATTCCTAAAAAATCTTTTAGTATCTCTTTCATTGTTCGATGGTTTGGGCATTAATTTGGTTAATCTCCTCTATATCTTTCGGAGCTACTATCTCTACATAATTGACTCGGATAAAATCTGTTTCGTAGTTGATTTTTAGGTCGTTAGAGGCAGTAGAGGGGCTAGACGTAATTTTTGCGACAGTGCCTATAATATAATTTTCGGGGAAAATGGTAGAAAAGCCACTTGTAACAATCGTATCGCCTATTTTTATATCAATATGATAAGGAATATCTTTTACATCTGCCTTAGATGCCGAGAGATTGTCTCTTACCACAGTACACAGATAGCCGTCGTTTTTGATTTTTCCGCTAAGTTTTATTTTTGACGATATTATGAGTAATGCCGCCGAATAGTTGTCCGATACATACTGAATTACCCCTGCTACTTTGCCATTACTCACTACTCCGAATCCCTCTTTTACGCCATCGTTAGCACCCTTATCCACAACAAAATAGTTGTCTATATTATTTACCGTTTTGGTAATGATTTTGGCGGGAATAAAAGTGATTGTGCTATCATAATCCAGAGAAGTCAAGTGATTTTGTCTGTTTGCCGTGTTTTGTATCAGCTCTATCTGTTTTTGTAGCTCGGCATTATGTCGGGCTAACTCTTCGTTGGTGGATTTCAGCGAGAAATAACTCGTTATCTCATTGGATTTCGAATATAGAAAAGAAGATGCCTCCATCGAAAACCGAACAAAGCGACTTCTTTGAAATACACTTTTGTTCGAAATCATCAATAACGCTAATATTTCCAACAAAACAAATACCAATATGACTTTAAGGCTTGACAGTATTTTAAACAGTTTCATTTTGATTTTTTTAAACAGGTATTTGTATAAATAAATCCAACAACTATAAGATATTACAATTACAAAGGTACAAAAAAATTAGCGATGATACGACAAAAATTTTTCTACTGCTATTTTTATGGACTTCAATCCTATGCTGTTTATATCAATTTGCGTCAAAGGGATAAATTCTGCTTTTTCTACATCGTCTTTCGGGTTTAGCTCTGATATATCCGAAGTTTTTATCAAAAAAAACATATCCAGAGTTCTCACATTGAATCCCGAATAATAGTATTCGTTGGGGATAGAAAAAAGATACTTCAAGCTGTCTGCCTTTATGTTTAGCTCCTCGAAAACCTCTCTCTTTATAGCTTCTTCGGCGGTTTCGCCAATATCTACAAAGCCTCCGGGGAGGTCCCAAGTGCCTTTTTCGGGCTCGTTGGCTCGTTTGCACATAAGTAGTCGTTCGTTTGAGTCTATGATAAAACCCGCTACTGCCGATACCGCATTCAAATAATATTTAAATCCGCATTTGGGGCATATTTTAGATTTGCTGTCGGATTCGAGAAACTGATTGGCACCACATACGGGGCAAAATTTGAATTTATCTAACGGATGCATATAAAACTTATTTTGGACGTTAAACTAAAAGAGGTGCAAAAATACAAAGAAAACTCAAATTATTTGAGTTTTCTTTCGTTATCTTGTCCTTTTTTGATGTTATTTTTTTGCCTTTGATGCTCTGTCTTTGTAACGAGACATAAACTTATCAACACGTCCTGCGGTATCCACCAGTTTCGATTTGCCTGTGTAGAATGGGTGCGAGGTGTTCGATATTTCGAGTTTTACCAAAGGGTATGTTATCCCATCAATTTCGATGGTTTCTTTCGTAGCCACAGTAGAACGAGATATAAACATATCATCGTTTGACATATCCTTAAATGCTACGGGACGATAACTTTCCGGATGAATTCCTTTTTTCATTTTTAATTTTGTTTTAAAATATTATTTTTTTGCGGAGAAAGAGGGATTCGAACCCCCGGACCTGTTACAGTCAACGGTTTTCAAGACCGCCGCAATCGACCACTCTGCCATCTCTCCGAAATTAGGTTGCAAAGGTAATACCTTTTTTTGAATTGGCAAAATTTTTTTTAACTATTATTCTTCACTAAGTTGCACAATAAGGTATCTGATAATATAAACAAAAAGAGAATAGTATGGTAATTCAGTCCAATATCTGATATTTTATGTTGATGAGTGTTGATTTTTGTTCGTTTTTGTTTTGCATATCAAAGTTTTTTGATAATTTTGGGAGTTGTATCAGAAATAATGGCATTATGAGTTACCTAAAATTTGACAAAACACTGCTGACCAACCTCGAAAAATCGCTTACAAAAGAGTTTTTGAGGACAAACCGCAACGGTGCATATATGAGTTCGTCGATAGTGGATTGTAATACGCGTAAATATCACGGCTATCTGGTGGCTCCTGTCCCGGAAATAGACGGTTATAACCATGTATTACTGTCGTCTCTTGACGAAACGGTTATTCAGCACGGAGCGGAGTTTAACCTCGGCATACACAAGTACGGCGAAAACACTTTTTCGCCTGGCGGCCACAAATATATCAGAGAGTTTCACAACGATACTGTGCCTACCACAATATATCGTGTAGGCGGCGTTATTCTCAAAAAGGAGCGACTTCTGATGCAAGACGAAGACAGGGTTTTGATACGCTACACCTTGCTCGAAGCCCAATCGCATACCACCATTAGGTTTAAGCCTCTTTTGGCGTTTCGTGGCATACATTTTCTTACTCACGAAAATATTCAGATACGCAAAGACTTCAATAACGTAGAGAATGGCGTGTCGTTTTGTTTGTACGACAAATATCCGTCGCTTGTAATGCAGACGAGTAAAAAGTCGAGGTTCGTCTATCAGCCCCACTGGAACAAAAATGTAGAATACTCGAAAGAGCAAGAACGAGGGCTATACTACAAAGAAGACCTGTTTGTACCCGGTTATTTCGAGGTAACGATGCAAAACGGCGAGTCGATAGTATTTTCGGCAGGTACAAGCGAGATTTTGCCCCGTACTATCAAAAGTGTGTTCAACAGAGAGGTCGCAAGGACAGATGAGAACGATAGTTTCGAGAGTTGTCTGATAAACGCCGTAAAGCAGTTTTTCGTCGAAAAAGATGGCGAACATTACATTGTGGCGGGCTATCCGTGGTTTAAATTCAGGGCAAGAGATGCGTTACTGTCACTGACGGGAGCAACACTGAGCATTGGCGATATCGAAGGGTTTGAGCGTATGTTGCATACTATGTCGAAATTTGCCATTGATTATATGAATGATGACGACTATTCCACCGACTATATCGAAATAAGTCTGCCCGACTGCCCGCTTTGGTTCATCTGGAATATTCAGCAATATGCTATGTACACCTCTGTCGAACAGGCAGCACAAAAGTATGGTGAGTTGGTGCTCAATATTATTGATTTTATTAAAAAACATCGCCACCCAAACCTATTTGTTCACGACAACGGGCTTATATACATCAATGGCACAGTTATCCCTGCCACTTGGATGAACGCTACCGAAAATCAAATGCCTATTACTCCGCGAACCGGTTATGTGGTAGAGGTTAATGCCTTGTGGTATAATGTTTTGTGTTTTAGCTCAAAGATAGCATCTGTCTTGGACAAAAAGAGTATTGCCGACCTGCTTATGTATCAGGCATCTCAGACAGCCGACTCCTTTGTGGAGCTGTTCTGGAACGGCACCTATCTCTACGACTATATCGACGGCAACTACAAAGACCACGAGGTACGTCCCAATATGATTTATGCCGTGTCGTTGCCATATTCGCCTTTGGATAAAAAACAGCAGAAAGCAGTTTTGGATATTGTTACTCGCGAATTGCTTACTATCAAGGGATTGCGTTCGTTGAGTCCCAAAAGCGGAATGTACCGTCCAAACTATGTCGGCGGTATGTACGAACGCAACCACAACTACCACAACGGACCGGTATGGCCCTTTATGACGGGAGCATACGCTGAGGCTTACATAAAGGTTTATAGAAATAGTGCGGTAACGTTCTTGAAAAGGTTTTTGGCAGGGTTTCAGAGCGAAATGACAGAGCTGACCATAGGCACCCTGTCGGAGCTGTACGACGGCAATCCGCCGTTTAAGGGACACGGAGCGATGACCTATGCCCCTACCGTTGCCGAGATACTTCGTACGGCGCGACTAATAGACAACGAAGAGGAACAAAATAAAACATCAAACCGGGTATGAAAGCATTAATGTTGGGTTGGGAGTTTCCCCCGCATATCCTTGGGGGGCTTGGTACGGCAAGTTACGGACTTACAAAAGGTATGTCGGTGCAACAAGATATGGAGATAACATTTGTTATCCCCAAACCGCACGGCGACGAAGACACGAGTTTTTTACGCATCATCGGGGCAAATTCGGTACCTGTGGTATGGCGGGATATTTCGTACGAATACGCCATGGAACGTACCAAGAATGCTGACGAATATTTTCGTTTTAGGAACGGAATAAAGTACGATTTCTCTCGAATAGGAGTCAACGATATCGGTTGTGTGGAGTTTTCGGGCATCTATCCGAACAACTTAATGGAGGAGATATACAACTACGAGGCTGTAACGAGTGTTTTGGCTCACTCGCTTGAATTCGATATAATACATTCGCACGATTGGCTGACCTATCCGGCAGGTATTTTTGCAAAAAATATTTCGGGCAAACCTCTTGTAATACACGTTCACGCAACGGATTACGACCGCAGTCGCGGACAGGTAAACCCCGAAGTATATCGTATCGAAAAGCAAGGAATGGATTTGGCAGACCACATAATAACGGTAAGCGACTTGACCAAACGTACCGTTGTAGAAAAATATCACATATCGCCAAACAAGGTAACGACGGTGCATAATGCTGTTATGCCGCTTGAATTTGTCGATGAACTGAAACAACATCAGGGTAACGATAAGATAGTAACATTTCTCGGTAGGATAACGATGCAGAAGGGTCCGGAATACTTCGTAGAGGTTGCCTCCAAGGTACTCGAAAAGACCAAGGGAGTGAGGTTTGTAATGGCGGGGTCGGGCGATATGATGGACAAAATGGTAAGGCTGGTAGCACAGAAAGGTATTGCCGACAAGTTTCATTTCACGGGTTTTCTCAAAGGGCGTGCCGTCTATGATATGCTTGCCCAGAGCGATGTCTATATGATGCCCTCGGTAAGCGAACCGTTCGGTATATCGCCATTGGAGGCTATGCAGTGCGGCACTCCGAGCATTATCAGTAAGCAGAGCGGTTGTGCCGAGATACTGCACCACGCTATCAAAACCGACTATTGGGATATTCAGTCGATGGCAGATTATATCCACGCCATTGTAAAATATCCTGCTATGTACAAGGCTATACGTCAAAACGGTCTCAATGAGATAGCCAATATCAAGTGGGAGTACGCCGGGCAAAAGGTAAGACAGATTTATGATAATTTGATACGATGAGAGGAGTATGTGTATTATTACTGCTTTGCTACTATATCCTCCAAAACTAATATAAGTTTTTAGTCGTTTTTCAAAGTATAGAATTTTTAAAAAAAAGAGTTGTCTTTGTTGCAGACAACTCTTTTACTTTTTTAGATGTTTTATTATTTTACTATTTTCATTTCATCTATAAGGTTTTGGGCTCCGGCGAACTTGTCGATGATAAAGAGCATATAACGCACGTCGAGATTGATACAGCGTTGTAGGTTCTCTTCAAAGTCGATATCGCCACTCATTGCCTCGGAGTTGCCGTCGAAAGCAAGACCTATTAGATTGCCTTCGGCATCTAAGACCGGAGAGCCCGAATTACCGCCGGTAATATCGTTGTTGGATATGAAACAAACAGGCAAATCTCCGTTTTTGTCGCTATATATTCCGTAGTCTTTGGCTTCGAACAAATCTTTGAGTTTCTGAGGAACTATAAATTCGCTGCTTGTAGAATCTTCTTTTTCCATTACACCTTCAAGAGTAGTGTAATAGTTGTAGTAAACTCCGTCTTTGGGACGATAACCGCCGATATTACCATAAGTGAGACGAATAGTGGAGTTGGCGTTGGGTGCCATCAATTTGTCTTTGTTGATTTGTAAAAGACCGGCAACAAAATGTCTGTCGCCTTTTTCGATTTTTATTCCGGCATCTTTTGTCTCTTTTCTTATTTCGTATATCTTATCAAAAGCACTATTAGCTATTACCACGGCAGGGTCGTTTTTGAGGTCTGTCATTTTGTTTTGTCTGATAGCACTTTCGAGTTTTTCTTTGGACGCAAATACAGACTTTTTCATTATAAAATCGGCATATCTGTCGGCATTGCCTTTATATTTTTTTGCCAAAATATCGTTGAAAAATGACGGATAATACTTTTTGTCCATATTTTTATAAGTATAATCGAACATTTGTGCTATAAGGAGCTGTTCTACTTCGGGGTTGAAATCTTTGTAGAAATCGCTTATGCTTTTCATAAGTTTGTCGGTAGCACTTTTTTTCTCATCGTCATTGGTCATTGTACTGATAGCTGTAAGGCGATTGTATATACCCAAAGAAAAACCGAACAAATCCGGACCTCTAAGCACACCTTCCGAGATGTACAAACGTGCCATACGAGCCTCGTTGCCCTCGGCATATCCCTCTTTTATCATATCGAGAGCTTTGCCGTATTTGGTATCTGTCTGACTTGCTGCCCAGCGTTTATAGTTATTTTCAATATCAACCTTTTGTTGCATTGTGTTGAGCTTTTTAAGAGCTTTGTTTTGTTGCAATGCATATTTCCAATAATTAGAGCACGAGGCATATTTGGAAGCATATTGAATACGTGTCTTTTGCGACTCTGCCATTTTTTTACGCAAAACATTTATTTTTACGGTTCTGATATTGTGTATCAAGTCGTTCTGTTGCATAGCTTCTTTTAATCCGAATGATGTAAGGAATCTGTCGGTCGAACCGGGGAAACCCATTATCATTGCAAAGTCGCCATCTTTTAGACCTTTTAGACTTATCGGGAAAAAATGTTTCGATTGTAGAGGTACATTGTCTTTGGCGTAGTCGGCAGGTTTGCCGTCTTTGTCCGTATAGATACGGAACAAAGCGAAGTCGGCGGTATGGCGGGGCCATTCCCAGTTGTCGGTATCTCCGCCGAATTTACCCATTGATTGAGGTGGAGCACCTACCATACGAACATCGCGATATGTGGTATAAACAAATAGTAAAAACTGATTGCCATTGAAGACGTCTATTACCTGAGCGTCGTTGTCCGAACCCTCTACTGCTCGGTCGGACAATATTTTGCCGATAGAGTCAATCACATTGGAGCGTTCTTCTTCGGTCATATTGTCGTTGAGACTTGGCATTATATCGTCGGTTACGTCTTCCATTCTTACAAGTATCTGAGCAGAGATGCCTTCGTTGGGCAGTTCGTCCGATTTTTTATAAGCCCAAAATCCGTCACGCAGATAGTCATTCTCTACCGAAGAGTGCGACTGAATCATATCAAAACCGCAATGGTGATTGGTCGAAAACAAACCTTCGCCCGAAATCAGCTCTCCCGTACAGAAGTGCCAAAAAGGGCTACCTACTCTACCCAAACCTACCACTGCATCTTTGAGACTGCTTTTGTTTATGTTGTAAATATCTTCGGGAGTAAGTCGAAATCCCTGTGCTTTCATTTGCTGATAATTTTTGCCGATAAGCGACAATAGCCACATACCTTCGTCAGCACGAATATAAGTATTAAGGCTACAAAATACGATTAGTAATAATACTGAAATCTTTCTCATAAAATTTTATTAATTTATTGCTTTTTATATGGTTTAAAAATGAATGTTTGGTAATAAATGAATTTTAAAGTTTTGAGGCTATTCTTTGCATAGCCTCTTTGGTGGCTTCGTAAGTATTGAATGTAGAGAGGCGGAAGTAGTTTTCGCCACACTCTCCGAAGCCAACGCCGGGCGTACCTACTATGTAGAGTTCGTTGAGCAGATAGTCGAAAAACTCCCAAGACTTCATACCGTTGGGGCAACGAAACCATACATAAGGCGAATTGACCCCACCAGAGTAGAAAATCTTTTTGTTTTTCAGCACCTCTATTATCAGTTTACTGTTTTTTTTGTATTCGGCAATATTGCGGTCGGCATCTGCTATACCGGCTTCGGATAGAGCTGCCACTATACCGCGTTGTTGAGGATATGGAGCTCCATTGTATTTGGTAGTCTGGCGTTGTTGCCACATCTTGTTGAGTGATATGCCGTCGGATATGAGTTGGTGTGGCACAATAGTATATCCGCTACGCACACAGGTAAATCCGGCTGTTTTGGAGAGACTGCCAAATTCGATTGCACAGGTGCGAGCTCCCTCTATATCGAATATTGAGTGAGGTTTATCGTCTTCCTCAATAAAACGTTCGTATGCGTTGTCGTACAATATGACAGCTCCGCAACTATTGGCATAGTCAACCCACGTTTTTAGTTGGCGATGGTTGAATGTGGCTCCGGTAGGATTGTTGGGCGAACACAGATATATCATATCCGCCTTACAATCGGGAGGTACAGGCAAAAAGTCGTTGTCTGCCGTACAGGGAAGATATACGATATTTTGCCCATCCATAAGCGATGTAGCCTTGTATAGAGGATATACGGGGTCGGGTACGAGTACGGTATTGGCTCCCTTCTCGAACAGGTCGGTAATATTGGCTATATCGGAGCCTATCCCGTCTCCAATGGTTACCTCGTCCATCTCTATTTCTATACCATAACGCCGATAATATTCCACTACCGCATTTTTTGCAAAACCATAACCCAATTCGGGTCCGTAACCACGAAAAGTACTCTTGTGTTTCAACTCTTCGAAAGCCTTGATAATAGAGTCTGCCACAAAAGGCGACAAAGGCAATGTTACATCGCCTATACCAAGTTTTATAAGCGGTTTGTCGGGATTTGCCTCAATAAACCTTTTGGTACGTACTGCTATTTCGGTAAATAGATAGTTCTCTTCAAGTTTGGAGTAATTTCTGTTTAACTTCATTATTCGGGTTGTCTCAGATAATTTTAAATATAATTATTATATAAGATAAAAACAATAGGTTATCGGCAATTAAAAAAACATACTCCGACCACCTATTGTTATCACTTACAAATCAGAAGAAATATCGTCCGCTAAGAGCAAATGCCCATAGTCCGGGGGTATGATAACTCAATCTGAGTTTTTTTGAGATGTAAGCATCTTCGCCTGTTTGGTTTGCATTCGGGTTGTTGCCGTTCGGGTAATATGCCTTACCTATTTCTATACCTATAAGAGGGCGATAATCCAATGAAATAGCAACGGGTATTTCGTCAAATTTGTATTCTATACCAAAATGTCCTACTACTCCCGTAAAAAAGTATCTTCTGTTGGCAACTCTTTCATTCAATTTTGTCTGATAATCGGGAGCTTTTGTATCCCAAAAGCGAGGATACCAATCGTTATCTGCCCAACTGTATCCGAGAGCAAGTCCGAATCCGCCGTAAAGAGAAAAGGCAGGGCTGTTTACCGACTGACTCAACCAATTGTAAGTTAATGTAGCCTGCAACCCTTTGTTACCATAAAACATACCTGCGTCTATCTGTAAAAATTGACTTTGTCCATTCAAATACTGCTGAATGGTAAGCTCCTGATTGCCTCCGAGCCTCAAACCTATAGAGCGTGGTTGAGCCGTTGCAACCGAACTTAGGACTGTGCCTAAGAATAAAATTAAAAATAACTTTTTCATTGTCGTTATCTGTTTATTAATTAATATTATTTAGTTCTAAAATTTTCAATATTTACTCTGCATCTACATTTAGATTGTTTACTATAAAGTCTTGTCGTTCGCGTGTATTGTCGCCCATATAGAAACGCAACATTTCGGAGACAGCATCTTCTTTTCGTAGAGTTACCTTATCTAAACGCATATTCTTGCCAATGAACGATTTAAATTCATCGGGGTCTATCTCGCCAAGTCCTTTGAAACGTGTGATTTCGGGATTGGCTCCAAGTTTGGCTACGGCATTGTTTTTTTCCTCCTCCGAATAGCAGTAGAGAGTCTCTTTTTTGTTCCTCACACGAAAGAGAGGTGTTTGTAGTATATGAACGTGCCCTTTTTTTACCAAGTCGGGGAAAAACTGTAAGAAAAAGGTCATTATTAACAATCGAATGTGCATACCATCGACATCGGCATCGGTGGCTATAATAATTTTATTGTAACGTAAGCCTTCGAGCCCATCTTCGATATTCAGGGCTGCCTGTAAGAGATTGAACTCTTCGTTTTTGTAAACTATCTGTTTGGTCTCGCCAAAAGAGTTGAGCGGTTTGCCTCGCAGCGAAAAGACTGCTTGCAGGTTTGGGTCGCGGGTTTTTGTTATAGAGCCACTTGCCGAATCACCTTCGGTAATAAAAATACATGTGTCGTTTTTGCTGTCGTTCTTAGTATCATTAAAGTGAATACGACAGTCGCGAAGTTTTTTGTTGTGTAAGCTAACTTTCTGAGCTGTCTTGCGTGCAGCCTTTGTTACATCGGCTATCGCTTTTCGCTCTTTTTCGGACTCTTGTATCTTTTTCAAGAGAATCTCCGCTACATTATGATTGATATGTAAATACCTGTCTATCTCTTTTGTAACGAAATCTCCGACAAACTTTTGTATTGTCATACTGTTGGGGTCGGTAGAATTGACTCTGGTGGAGCCGAGTTTTATCTTAGTCTGGCTCTCGAATACGGGGTCTTGTACCGAAATGGAGATGGCTGCCACCAAACCCATACGTATATCGGCATAATCCATATTTTTGCCATAAAATTCCCTTACACATTTACCGAAATTTTCGCGAAAAGCACTTTGATGTGTCCCTCCTTGAATGGTGTGCTGCCCATTAACAAACGAATAGTACTCCTCTCCGTACTGATTGGTATGAGTAAAAGCTATCTCTATGTCTTCACCTTTGAGATGTACTATCGGATACAACGAATCGGTGGTGATATTTTCGTCGAGCAAATCGAGCAATCCGTTTTTGGATACTATCTTTTGCCCGTTAAAGTTGATAACAAGCCCCAAATTGAGATAGCAGTAGTTTTTGAGCATTGTCAGTATGGTATCTTCTCTGTACGAAAAGTTCTCGAATATAGTATCGTCGGGTTTGAAGACAATCTCCGTGCCTGTTTTCTCTGTGGTAGGCTTCGGGTCTGTCTCCTCTACCAATACCCCTTTTTCGAAAACAGCGGTTTTGACCATTCCCTCACGAAACGACCTTACGGTAAACCGCTCCGAGAGAGCATTTACCGCCTTGGTACCGACACCATTAAGTCCAACAGTCTTTTTATACCCCGAAGTAGAGTATTTGCCTCCCGTATTCATTACAGATACAGCCATTACCATAGCACCCTGTGGGATACCTCGCCCATAGTCGCGTACTCTCACTATATTGTCGGCAATATCGACATCTATTTGAGTGCCGGCATTCATCCTAAACTCATCTATAGAGTTGTCTATAATCTCTTTAAGCAATACGTATATACCGTCGTCCGAAGAAGAACCGTCGCCTAACTTACCGATATACATACCCGGGCGTAATCGCACATGCTCCAAATCTTCGAGATGAACGATTTCGGTATCCGAATAAACCGTGTCTTGGGTTAATAAATCGTTTTGGTCTGTAAAATTATCTTCTTGCACTGTATATCAGTATTTTAT
Organism: Bacteroidota bacterium; assembly: GCA_041814825.1. Taxonomy (GTDB): domain Bacteria; phylum Bacteroidota; class Bacteroidia; order Bacteroidales; family Paludibacteraceae; genus F0058. The sequence continues at coordinate 14,287 of JBGXXV010000124.1, forward strand.
ATTTGCCAACATTATGTTACAAAGTTAATAAAAATTTTTTATTGACAAATAACAACCGCAATCGTTCGGGTTTTATAGAATAGTATCAGAGTGTTATGTGGATAGTGTTTGACGTTTTTGACATTAAAAGATTTTATATTTACCTCAATTATGTGGTTGAAAAAATGTATTGCTTTTGTACGGAAAATCCAACTTTTGTAATACATATATGAAATAGATGAGAGTGTAATGCCTACGGTTTTTGCAGAAACCAAAATTTATACCTAATTTTGCTTAAAATTTAAATGTAAAAAACTACACGATTATCTGTTAAACATACAATTAAAACCTTATTAATTATTTGATATGAAACCCCTTATTGGCATATCGGCAAACTATGGCGAAAACAATTCAAAACTTGCAGAGAACTACTACAAATCTATCATTGCCGCAGGAGGCATACCTGTTATAATACCTGTTACCGACTGTAACGATACATTGGAGAGGGTAGTCGCCTCGCTCGATGGCATACTGTTTAGCGGAGGAGGCGATATGCACCCTTGCTACTATGGAGAAGAGCCTATCCCCGAAAACGGAGAAACAAACGAACTTCGCGACCGTTATGATTATAACCTTATGATAACGGCAGCCAAGTGGCAACTACCTATTTTAGGTATCTGTCGCGGAATGCAAACTATCAATGTTGCTTTTGGCGGTTCGCTGTATCAGGATATCAAGGCTCAGTACGAAGGGACTCCGCTCGACCATTCGCAAGAAGAGGCGAGGTCGGTGGCAACGCAAAGAGCAACGATAGCAGAGAGTTCGCTGTTAAGTAAGATTTTAGGAGTTGGCACGCTGGATATAAACACCATACATCATCAGGCAATAAAACGTGTGGCAGAGGGTTTCAGAGCTGTTGCCCATACCGACGACGGTATTTGTGAAGCTATCGAAAATCTGCATTATCCTATTGTGGGCGTACAGTGGCATCCCGAACACTTATCGGGAGTCTCCGACTTAAAGGCAGATAGCGACATTGAGACAATTGATAATCCGCATTTGAGACTGTTCGGTTGGTTGGTCGATGAGGCAAAACTGTTTTCGCACGCCAAAAAAATACACGCTAATTGCTTTGTGGTCGATTCTCATTGCGATACGCCTATGTTTTTTCATTACGATAGTGTCAATGTGGTTGAAAACAAACCTCAGTGGGTTGTCCCTGCCGAGTTCGGTGCTGTGGACGAAAAACCCCTTTGGTACGAGATAAAAGTCGATGCCAAACGTATGCAACAGGGTAGGGTCGATGCTGTGTTTATGGTGGCATATATTCCACAAAATACACCTAACGAAGAGGCTATGCCAAAAGCCAAAAACTTGTTGAATAAGGTTGTAAGTCAGGCAGATGCAAGTAAAGATAAAGTCCGTATTGCCCGTTTGTTTGCCGACATTCGGAAAGCTAAAATCGACTCTGTGCCTGCCATTATATTGGGTGTCGAAAATGGTTATGCTTTGGGCAACAGTCTCGACAATATCGACTATTTCTACACTCTTGGAGTGCGTTATATTACTCTGTGCCACAATGGAGACAACCAAATATGCGACTCTGCAATGCAGACAAAACAGACTCACAACGGACTGAGTGTATTCGGACGACAGGTAGTATCCAAAATGAATGAGTTGGGAATAATGGTCGATATATCGCACGCAGGCGAAAAGAGCTTTTGGGATACCATAGAGCATTCGAGCAAGCCGATAATAGCATCACACTCGTGTTGTAAGGCATTGTGTAACCATCCTCGCAACCTTACCGACGAACAGATAAAGGCAATCGCCCAAAAGGGTGGTGTGGTACAGATATGTCTATACAAGCACTTTCTAAGCGATGCCAAAGAGGCTTCGATTGCCGATGCCCTCAAACATATCAGGCACGTAATCAATCTTGTTGGCATCGACTATGTCGGTATCGGAAGCGATTTCGATGGTGGAGGCGAAATAATGGGCTGTCGAGCTGAAAATGAAATGATAAATATCACTAAAACACTTATTCGTGAAGGTTTTGGCGACGAAGATATTGCCAAAATATTGGGTGGCAATTTGTTGAGAGTATTTAGCGAACATACGTAAGTTTACAATACAAATTTTTTGTAAATTTGCAATTTTACTCAATACCGACTATTAATTTTTTTGAATAGGGAAATAATGGAACATTTTTACGAATATATCTACACCGGATATTTTGGAGGTTATGATCTCGAAAAGATGGAGTTGATAAATGATTTTTTTGCCAATGTCGGCGAAAAAAATCGTTTTTTCGACTCTGCCACATACGAATATGTAGTAGAGTTTCTAATCGAACGAAACAATTTTACTCAGGCACGCGAGATACTTTTTACAGCCAAAAAATTATTTCCCGACAACGAAAGTTACGCAATACTTGAGGTATTGATAGAAAAAAGAGAAAACTCACAAAAGGTTCTTAATCTGTGTAATAGATGTTTTAAACAATATAATAATGCCATATTTCTGCTTATCAAGTCGATAGCACTTTTTGAGCAGAAAGATTACGAAAAGGGCGAAAAGGCTCACGAAGTGTTTATTAAAAAACTTAACGAACCCGATTGGTTGCCGGAGGCTTATTTTCAGATTGCTCTGTATCTGAATGGCGATAGATACGAAACCATAGACGAGCCAGATGAAGAGTTTATGACCCGCACAATGTTAATCAAAAAGTTTGTTGATAAAGCTCTAAAACAAAATCTTGACAATAAGGGTCTTATGTATTATGCTGTGCAGTTTCATTCGCTTGAAAATCTGAGAGAGGCAAAAAACATTTTAAATAAAATAATAGACAAAGATTCGTATAATAAAGAGGCTTGGCAAATGTTGTCAGAGATACTTTTTGAGGACGAGCAGTATGCCGAAGCAGCCGAAGCCTACAAATATCGTATCGCTATCAACGACGGCAATACAATGAACCATTTTCAATGTGGCGTATGTTATGCCAAATTGGGCAAGTGGGCTGAAGCTCTGCACTACTACGAACTACAAGAGAAAAACTTCCCTATGATGTTGACGGACAACAAGGAGTTTTACGGTTTGCTAAAAAACAATCAGGCAGAGTGTCTGATGAAAATGGGAGTTTTCGAGCAGGCTCTTGCTATCTGTTTGAGTATCTTGGAGATAGACTTCAACAATTTTCAGGCTACGGTAAAAGCGGCACAATGTTACAACTTTATGAACGACAATAAGGCTGCTGTGGAGTTTCTGCTAAAAGCGTTGAAGATGCATAACGACTATCAGTACAACGAATATGAGAATCTGTTTGAAACCATAGGAGATATTTTCGCCGAAATATCAGAAGACCAAGAAGATGTCGAAAAAAAAGATACTCTTCTCAATTCTATTTTGGCATACAGCAAATCACTTATGTTTCTGAATATCACGAGCAATGCCGAAAACAAAAATTTTGAAGACATTCAACTTCAGAACGCTATCAGAATGTTGAAAATAGGGCGTTCGTATATCATACTGGGCGACTATACCAATGCCCTAATCAACTTTCAATTTGCCAACTATATGCATTCCGAATTGCCGAGTTTGCAGTTTTTTCTGACAATCTGTTACTATCATCTCGACTTTCTAAAAGAGGCATTTATGCACTTTGAACGAATACCGCCCTCCGAACTCGAACAGTTTAAGGCTTTTATGCCCGACCTGCTGGAAATAGAAAAGAAATATCACGAAAGAAATATTTAATAAAAATTTTAGTATGAGTTTTTCACCGAAAAAAATATTCAATCCTGCAACAAAATATATTGTTGCTCTTTTGTTTGCTTCTGTATTTGTACTTGACTCGAATGCCCAAAAAGTAGAACCTGCCGATACCACATCGTGGTTTTACAAGATAGAACAATGGTATGCAAATAATATGAACTATGGCACTATTACCGTGCTTATGGCTGCCGAGAGCTCCATTTTCCCCGTGCCATCGGAACTTGTGGTGCCGCCGGCCGCCTATATTGCATCGCAAGAAGACAGTCGTCTGGATATGGTATTGGTAATACTGTTTGCCACCATAGGAGCGTTGATAGGTGCTACCGCAAACTACTTTATACTCGGTATGTGGCTCGGTCGAAGCGTTATATATAAATTTGCCGAAAGTAAGGTAGGTAAGATGCTTTTGCTCAGTAGAGAAAAAATAGAAAAGACCGAAGTATTTTTCAATAAATATGGAATACTTTCTACTTTTATAGGACGATTTATACCGGTCATTCGACATTTTATATCGATTCCGGCAGGTTTTGCCAAAATGAACTACTTAACCTTTGCTATCTTTACCTTTATCGGAGCAGGACTTTGGAACTGCATATTGGCACTACTCGGATATTGGGCTCACGGACAGCAAGACCTCATAAACCGATATGCTCATGAGGTCGGTTATGGACTTTTGGCTTTGGTAGGCTTGGGAACAGTATATTTGGCGGTAAAATATTTTCTCAAAAAAAAGAAAAAGGCAGACAGCTTATAATGACCGACAAAGAGCGTATCATATTGGGAATAGACCCCGGTACAACCGTTATGGGATACGGTGTAATCAGGGTAGTAGGTCGCAAAGCCGAATTTATGGATTTGGGTATCATCAATTTACGCTCGATAAAAAATCATTATTTGTCGCTCAAAAAAATCTTCGAGGAGGTTACCAAACTCATCGAATTCTACCTGCCCGATGAGTTGGCCATAGAAGCCCCGTTTTTTGACAAAAACGTGCAATCGATGCTCAAACTCGGCAGAGCGCAGGGTGTAGCTATAACTGCCGCTATCAATCGCGACATACCAATATCAGAGTATGCGCCGTTGAAAATAAAAATGGCTATAACAGGGCAAGGTAGAGCCTCCAAAGAGCAGGTTGCCGATATGTTATGCAAAATACTCAAAATATCTGCCGATAATTTCCCCAAAGAGCTCGATGCAACCGACGGACTTGCGGCGGCATATTGCCACTACCTGCAAACCTCTTCGTCTGCTCTGTCGGAAGATAAAAAATACAAAAATTGGAAGGAGTTTGCCTTCAAAAATCAGACAAGAGTAAGGTTGTAATTAGGTTGTATGTTGTTGTATGTTAGCTTGTTATGTTTTTGTAGATGATATTTTGTGATGAGAGTGAAAACCGTTAGAAAAAACGTTTTCCGTTTTTATACTCTACAGGGTATTATTGTCGCCCGATAAACATTTATATTTTCCAGATAATTAAATTCTATAATATATGGCAAACCCACTATTAAAATAGGGTGTATTGTATTATAGGGTTTTATCCGCATAAAAAAGAATTTTTATAGAACAGCAATATATAAAAATACATTATATTCTTTTCTGTTAAATCCTTGTTTATAAATGTATTGTTAAAAAAGTAGAGTTAAATATTCAATAATCCTAAATTTTATTAACATAAAGTTCTTTTTATTTTAAAAAAAATATGTTACTTTTGCACCGTTTTTGTTCAAGAGAAAATATTTGTATTATATATAACTAATTTTAATTAATAAATCAAAAAAAATTACAATGAAAAAAATTTTTAGCTTTGTTGCTGTAGCTCTTACAGTAGTTTCTTTAAGCTTGGTTTCTTGTAAAGAAGACCCGGCAAATCCATTGACAGTAAATATGTCGGAAGGTAAAACCGCTATTATCTCAGGAAGACTTTTGGTTGTTCCAAACTTGAATACCTCTACTCCAATCTACAAAGGTATGGCAACTCAGATTTTGGTATCTGTTCCTTATTCCGAAATATTTGATGACACCAATGCCAAAGGTTCGTGGTCGACTATAATATCGTCTGACGACAAAGGCGAATATACCGTAACTGTACCCGCTTCGGTAAAAGGTGTTAATGTAACTTTTACAGCAAGCGATGTAAGGGGCGAACGCGTTAATGGAGCAGGCAAATCTATCAAAGGAGTTTGGAAGTTCAATATTGCAAGCGAAAAAGTTACTTCGGGCAAAACCGTTGTAAAAGAAGCGACTGTAGGTTCATTCACTGAATTGAAAGAGGACGGTAGCGAAATATAATTAAGTCTGACATTATTAACACCAATTGTTTTAAAAAAATGAAAAAATTAATTGTATCTGTATGTTTGCTTATGTCGGCATTGGTATTGTCGGCACAAGAAGAAACTGTAAGCCAACGCCCCGATAATGCCTCCGTTACCAACAAGTTCGGACATCAAATTTTGCCTGTATCAGGCGATTACGCTTTGGGTATCGATGCCACTCCGTTTTTTAAGTATCTCGGCAATATGTTCAACGGCAATACGGGCAACGGGTCTCCGTCTTTTGACGGTTTTGCCTCACAAATATATGGTAAATATTTTTTGACAGACCAAACAGCCGTACGTGCAAGACTATCGTTCGATATCGGCTCCGACCGTTTGTCGCACACAGTTGCGCAAGACCCTATCGACCCACTTAATCCTAACAAGACTACTGTAGATTATTTTACTACCGGCGTTTCGAAAGCGAATTTGAGCCTTGGCTATGAGTTCCGCAGAGGTTATCGTCGTTTACAAGGATTCTATGGAGCCGAAGTAGGTTTGGGCTTTAGCTCTACAACAAAAAAATACAGCTATGGTAACGTTATGACAGCAGCTAACCAAACTCCAACCAGTTGGAATTTTGAAAGCAATACAACGTCAAACACGGCTACTCGTGTATTGAAGAGTAATGAAGGTACTATACTAAATGCAGGGTTGAATTGTTTTGTCGGTGTAGAGTATTTTGTGGCTCCAAAGCTCTCTATCGGTGGCGAACTCCAATTGGGTGCATACGGACAAATATCGACTCTCGGTTCTACCAAATATGAGCAATACAACGCTAATACAGGTAACGTAGAGAATTACACACACAGATTAAATAAAGGTGCAGACAACAATATACATTTCAAAACTTTAGCCACAGGCTCTCTCTTTGTTATGTTCCATTTCTAAGACTGCACACTTTTTCAAAGTATGTTTTAAAAGAGTGTTTCTCGATAAGAGCGACACTCTTTTTATTTCAAAGATTTGGATTATGTAAAATAACAACACTTTTCTTGCTCTAACCGACAATTGCAAATAAACAAATGCACAATTCCTAAATTTCCTCAAAAAAATATTACCTTTGTTTTTTATTCAGTTTAGTAATAAATTCAAAAATCAATTTAAATAAGTAAATTCATTGTGTTATGAAGAAAATTTCATTATTATGTATGGCAACTGCATTGATGTTTGCTTGCGGGCAGAAGCCCAAACAAGAGGCTATCAGTTACCCTGAGACAGCCCGAACCGACTCGTTCCACGTGTATTGGGGCGATACCGTAACCGAACCTTAC